>JAEWMM010000034.1 GCA_023457175.1 Bacillota bacterium
ATGGGGCATAAGTTTGCCGACCTTGACAGTCTGGGCGCGGCAGTCGGCCTGCTGCGGCCGATCCGACAGATGGGCAAGCCCGCCGTTGTCGCCATTAACCGTACACGCAATCTGGTCAATACATTAATTGAGCGGCTTGAGAAAAACGGCTACGAAAACAGCTTTTTAAACCCGTTTGATATTATGGATACCATTACGCCCAACACGCTGCTCATTATTGTGGATACCCACCTTGAGCATGTGCTGGAATCCTCAGAGCTGTATCGCGCGTGCAAGAATGTCGCCATCATCGACCATCATCGCCGCATGGTGGGCTATATCGACAATGCGGTGATCTTCTACCACGAGCCTTATGCTTCTTCGGCTTCTGAAATGGTCACCGAGCTGATTCAATACCTTGGAGACAAGCAGCGTATCACCCGCGTCGAGGCGGAGGCGCTGCTGGCCGGCATCATGCTCGATACCCGGAACTTTGTCATCCGCACCGGTGTGCGCACCTTTGAGGCGGCGGCCTATCTGCGTCGTCAGGGCGCCGACACCGTCGAGGTGCGCAAGCTCTTCTCCTCGTCGATGGAATTTTATCAGCAGCGGGCGCGGGTGGTTTCTTCGGCTGAAATTTATCACCGATGCGCCATCGCCACGGCGGCTTCAGCGGGCGAAAATATCAAGCTGGTTGCCCCGCAGGCAGCTGACGAGCTGCTGAATATCAGCGGCGTTGACGCATCGTTTGTGCTGTATGAGTACGACGATGGCATCACCATTTCGGCGCGCTCGATGGGCAAGCTGAACGTTCAGGTCATTATGGAGGCGCTGGGCGGCGGCGGTCATCAGACGATGGCCGCGACCCAGATTTCCGCGATCTCGATGGAGGACGCGCGCCAGAAGCTGCTTGAGGCCATTGAGGAATATTCGCAGCAGAATCACATCAGTTAGCTGCAACGTTTCAAAACAGTCCTTGTTTTTGTTGTTTAAACTTAAAACGCTGGAGGTACACTTAAATGAAGGTCATTTTATTAGCGGATGTTAAGGGCACCGGTAAAAAGGGCGAGCTGCACGACGTTTCGGACGGATATGCCCGCAATTTTTTGTTGCCGAAAAAGCTGGCGCAGCCCGCTACCGCGCAGGCGGTCGGCGAAATGAAGGCCAAGCAGGACTCGGCGGCGCACCGTGCCGAGGTTGAGCGGCAAAACGCCGAGGCGCTGGCCAAGCGCCTCAACGCCATGATCGTTACCGTACACGCCAAGGCAGGCGCGGGCGGCAGGCTGTTTGGCGCCGTCACCACCAAGGAGATTGCAGACGCCATGACCGAGCAGCTTGGAATGGCGATCGACAAGAAGAAGGTTTCGATCGACGGGGACATCAAGGCCCACGGCGAATACGAGGCGGTTGTCAAACTGTATGCGGGCATTTCGGCAAAAACAAAGGTTGTTGTTTGCGAATAAGCTCTGGTTTATCAATAAATTATCGCCGTGGGGCCATTTTCGCCCTACGGCTGGTATTAGTCATGCTTTTGGAATTTTTATGGCAGGGGAGGTCTTGGGGTGGCGCAGCAATTCGACGGCTATTTCGGCGCGATGCCGCAGGAGCTTCCCTATAATCTTGAGGCGGAGCAGTCGGTGCTCGGCGCGGTGCTCATCGACGCACAATGCGTGCCCGAGGTACTCAAATACTTAAAGCCCGAGAGCTTTTACCGTCAGCAGCATCGCGAAATTTTCTCGATTATCATGCGAATGTTTATCGCCTCCGAGACGATAGACTTCATTACGATTTTAGAGCAGGTCTGCCGGGAGGATATCTTTCCCACCGATCAGGATGCGAAGATTTACCTGACGCAGCTCGCGCAGGTGGTGCCGACGGCGGGCAATGCCGAGGCCTATGCCCGCATTGTCCGCGAGAAATATTATCTGCGCAGCCTGATATCGACCTTTGAGCAGGTCATCGGCGCCTCACGCGAGGGGAACACCGACGCCAATCTGCTTATGGACATGGCCGAGCAGGGCATCTACGATCTGCGTCAGGGCCGGGACTCCTCCGGCTTTACGCATATTAAGGACGTCATTGCGGGAACCTATGACCGTTTGCAGCGTCTAAGCGGCGAGGACCGCGAGCAGTATGTGGGCATCCCGACCGGCTACCCGCTGCTCGATAATGTGATCATGGGCTTAAATAAGTCCGACCTATTGGTTCTCGCGGCCCGCCCCGGCATGGGCAAGACCGCCTTTGCGCTCAACATTGCGATGAACGTTGCCAAGCAGAAGCGCAAGGTTGCAATTTTCTCGCTGGAAATGAGCAACGAGCAGCTTGTCGAGCGTCTGATCTCCTCCGAGGGGCTGATTGCCTCAGAGAATTTGCACAAAGGCAATATCTCGCTTGAGGACTGGGAGAAGATTGCGGTCGCAACCCAGCGGCTGACCCCGCTGCCCATTTATCTTGACGACACCGCAGGCATACATATCGGCGAAATGAAGGGCAAGCTGCGCCGGCTGCGCGACGTTTCGCTGGTTGTCATCGATTATCTCCAGCTTATGACCGGCGGCGACGGCACCAAACGCCGCAGCGAAAACCGCGTTCAAGAGGTTTCGGAGATGACACGCTCGCTTAAAATCATGGCGAAGGAATTTAACGTGCCGGTTATCGTGCTTTCGCAGCTTTCACGCGGACCCGAAACGCGCACCGACCGGCGGCCGATGCTCTCCGACCTGCGTGAATCCGGTTCGATCGAGCAGGACGCCGACATCGTCATGATGCTTTATCGCGCGGCCTATTACGCAAAAAACGACCCCAACGTGCCGCAGGGCGAGGCGGAGTGTATCGTGGCCAAGAACCGCCACGGCACCACCGGCAGCGTCAAATTCGGCTGGGACGGCGCGCATACGACTTTCACAACACCGGAGCTTACACGGGATGAAGGATAGCGTTTTACAGACGATACGGGAACATCATATGCTCAAGCAGGGCGATAGCGTCATTGTCGGGCTTTCCGGCGGTGCGGATTCGGTTGCCCTGCTTTGCGTTTTGCTAAAATTGCGGGAGAAGCTTGGCCTTGCCGCGCTGTCGGCCTGCCATGTTAACCACAACCTGCGCGGGGAAGAGAGCCTGCGCGACGAGCGCTTTTGCCAAACGCTGTGCGACAGGCTGAACGTTCCGCTTGTAATAAGAAGCGTCGACGTTGCGGGCTACTGCGCCCAAAACCGCTGCGCGACCGAGGAGGGTGCGCGTATTTTGCGTTACGAGGCGCTGCAAAGCCTGAATTCAAACGCCAAAATTGCGACGGCGCACACGCTTTCAGACAACGCTGAAACGCTGCTTTTAAATCTTGCGCGCGGCGCGGCGCTCGATGGCCTGTGCGGCGTTCCGCCGGTCAGGGGCTCTATCATCCGCCCTCTGATAAACTGTACCCGCGCTGAGGTGGAGGACTACCTTGAAGCGATGGGGCAGGATTATGTCACCGACTCGACCAATCTTACAAACGACTATAAGCGCAATCGCGTCCGCCACGAGCTGATGCCGCTGCTAAAGGCGCTCAACCCCTCCTTTGAGCAGGCGGCGCGCCGCACCACCGACGCGCTGCGCGCCGATAAAACGCTGCTGGGGCAGCTGGCTGACCGGGCGTTGAAGGAGGCGGCGCTGCCCGATACGCCGCCCGTATTGCCGCAATGGGCCGCACGCCTGACGCCGTATTTGCCGCAGCAGAAGCACTGGTCACGCGCGGCGCTGCTGGAGCACCCAAAACCGGTGCGGCTGCGCTGCTATAAACTGCTGCTGGTTGCCGCGGGGCAGCGTTACGACGCAGACCGGCTGGCGCTGGCCGATGCGCTGGTACTGTCGGGCAGCGGCGGCGTGCAGCTATCACACCGCAGTACGCTGCGCTGTAACGGCCAGACGCTTTATCTTGAGACGCTGACCGGTCCGTCCGGGGTGAACAGGCGGCAGATTTCGCTTTCAGGCGATCAAATACCGGTGGTTGTGCCGCTTTTTGGCGGCTATATCCTTCGAATATGTGAAATAGATAAAACAGAGATAAAATTTTTTGTAAATAAGCGCAGTTTGCAATTTAAAAACGCTATCGACTGTGATAGAATAAATGAGATTATCACCCTGCGCCCTCGCGCGGCGGGTGATAGAATCGCGCTTGTGGGGCATAATTGCACACAATCGCTAAAAAAACTGCTCAATGCAATGGCTGTTCCGGCGCCGCTTCGAGACGGTTTGATCGTCCTGAGTGACCAAAAGGGCCCTGTCTGGATTGAGGGGCTTGGCGTCAGCGAACGGGCCGCTATTTCATACGATACCCGGCGCGCAGTGCTGATCACAATACAGGAGGAATGACAAAAGGTGCAAAACGATATTCAGAAGATTCTTATTTCTGAAGAGGAGCTTAGAAATAAGGTCGCAGAGTTAGGACGCCAGATTTCAGAGGATTATAAGGATAAAAACCTGATGATGGTCAGCGTGCTCAAGGGCTCGGTCGTTTTCATGGCCGACCTGATGCGCGCCATCACCATTCCGGCTTCGATTGATTTCATGTCGGTTTCGAGCTACGGCAGCGGCATCAAGACGACCGGCGTCGTCCGAATCATCAAGGATCTTGACGAGGCGCTCACCGGCAAAGACATCCAGATTGTTGAGGATATTCTCGACTCGGGCATGACGCTTTCGTATCTTAAAGAGCATATCGGCGCCAAGGACGCCAAAAGCATCCGCGTTGCGACGCTGCTCGATAAGCCGGAGCGCCGTCAGGTCAACATTGTGCCGGATTATAAGGGCTTTGTGGTTCCGGATGAATTCGGGGTCGGCTACGGGCTGGACTACGACGAAAAATACCGCAATCTTCCATATGTGGGCATTCTCAAGCCCTGCGTATATGAAAAATAAAATATTTTAGCAGGGAGTGTAACGATTGAATAATTCCAACCAGCCAAACAAGAACCCTAATCAGGGGCCTGGGCAGAATCCGCGCAACAGCTTTAACCCCAAAAACAACCGCGGCATCATTATTTATGTCGCGGTGCTCGTTGCGCTTGTGCTCATTGCCAGCAGCACGTTTGGGATGGGCAAAAAGGAGAGCGCCTATAAATATACCGAAATTGTCGCGCTGTTTGACGACCATAAAATTGCGGAATATACCTTCGACCTCGGCACCGGCGAGCTGAAGTTCAAGCTCGAAGGCGAGAGCGCCGAGCAGACCTACACGGTGCCCAATACCAACCTGTTTATCAACACGGTGCAGCAGCAGGTCGAGGAATATAACCGCGAAAACCCCAGCACGAGAATCCCCTACGAGCTGATTCCGATTGCGACTATGCCGTTTTGGGTGTCCTATTTACCGACGCTGCTGCTCATTGTCGCCATGGGCGCGTTGTGGTGGTTTACCATCAAGCAGTCGCGCGGCGGCGGCAATATCTCCGGCTTTGGCAAGGCCAAGGCGCGCACTCCCGATCAGGGCCGCCGCGTCACCTTTGCCGATGTCGCCGGTGCGGACGAGGAAAAGGCCGAGCTGGTCGAGGTTGTCGAATTCTTAAAGTCGCCGGAGCGGTTTAATACGCTGGGTGCGCGCATTCCCAAGGGCGTGCTGCTCGTCGGCCCGCC
>JAEWMM010000035.1 GCA_023457175.1 Bacillota bacterium
TTGTTCAGCAACGCAAAGAGCGCTGCACCCTCCTCCTCCCAGAAGCAGACATCCAAAACCTCAACCATATCGCGCAGGCTGCGCACCGACGCCTTGACCAGCGCCGCCTTCTCACCGGCGCTGCGACAATCGTGGAGTTCCTCGATCAGCGCTCTGAGCGCGTCGTCCTGCGCTGCCTCTCCGTCGGTGTATTGCATATCGGACTGTGCCAGCAGCGCGTTTAAGCGCGCCTCCTCCTGTTTGCGGCGCAGCGGCACCGCCCGCCCTTCGGCAAGCAATGTCTGAAGATAGGCGTTAACATAGTCGATACCTTGCAAATCCTCTGAAATGGGCATATCAAGAATATAGTCGATCGCACAGGGGATGTCATGGGCAAAAAACCACAGGTCATACCGCCTGAAAAACTGCCCAAGCTCGGCCAGCGTCTCTTGCAGCGCGGCATCGTCAATGTCCGACAGCAGCACTTTCGCCCGCGTCAGCAGCGCTTTGCCTGCTTTTGCGCGCCGTTCGGCCTCAGCCTGACCCGCCATCAGCAGAGCAGATAGCGATGTGTCCTGCGGCAATGCGGCGGGACTATGGCCCTGCACCTCGCACCCCAGCGCCAGCGTGTAGCGTATCGATTCGAGCAGCGCCTGCGCCGTCTCGACCGTCACCGAGCTGCTTTCGCCCATCGTATACCGCTCGGTGCGTGCGGCCAATAGTCGGAGCATCGCTGCGTTAAAGCTGTCGTTTGCGCCAACGGTGTCCTGTGCCGGCTTCTGCTGCGGTGCAAAAAGTCGCATCAGTTCTTCGCTTTCCTGCATACCGCACGCGCCCTTTCTTCGTTAGTAAGCCTCATCCCAGTCATCCTCATCCATCTCCTCGCCGGCGTCCTCGTCCGGGCGTAAAACACCGTTTTTAGCGTATCTGGCGTTGCGGCAAAGCGCTTCTAGCGAGGTGTCGCTCAGATAATCGAGCGCGCCCTGACAGGGCCCGTCAAAACTGCTGCGCATAAATTCGATCAGCTCGTCGTCGGATATCGTGTCAAGCGACTCGTTTTTATAATAATAAAACAGCTCCTGAAGCGTCGCGAGCGCTTCCTCATAATTTTCCTGCGTGATATAAACCGAGTCGCAAAACGCTTCGACCAGCTTTGGGAGCACACCGGCGCCAAATTCAATGCGCCCGGTGCTTTGCAGCACCTCAAACCGCTGCGCGACAAGACCGGTGATCTGCGCCTCTGTAAGCGACAGCCCGTATCGGCCTGTGAGATGGTTGCAATCGCGCAATTGAGCAACCGCCTGTGATTTTTGCATCTCCACCAGTGACAGCTCCTGCCGGTCATTCATATTCTGTGCACCCTTTCTTGATAGCATACGCTTTTGATGACTCTATCATATGCATCGTCCCGATCAATTACAAGTCTTGAATTTTGCATTGATTTGTGGTATGATAACGTTGAAAAATAAAGATGCACAAACCTTTTTAAGGCCTGTGCATCTTTATTTTAGAGCAATTGTAAACCTTATAATAATAAAAGGTTGACACCATGGCATAATTATCGTATACTGCCAATCAGAAGTATAATGCAAAGGATGATACCATGATCGAAAACAGAATTTCCACGCGCGAGCTGACCTTTATGGGCCTGATGACCGCCGTCATGTGCGCGCTCGGCCCTCTTTCCATTCCGCTGCCGGGACTGGTGCCCATCTCGTTGGGGACGTTGGTCATCTATTTTTATCCCTATCTGCTCGGCACCCGCAGGGCCGCGCTATGCTGCCTGCTTTATATTCTGCTGGGCGCGATCGGCCTGCCGGTCTTTTCGGGCTATTCGGGCGGTCTGCCAAAGCTCCTTGGCCCTACGGGCGGCTATATGCTGGGCTATTTTTTCATCATCCTGTTTGAGGGGCTTGCGGTCAAGCGCTTTCCCGGCAACCGGCTTGTTCACGCGGCGGGTATCATTCTCGGCACCGCCTGCTGCTATCTTATCGGCACGCTCTGGCTTGGGCGCCTGCTGGGCCTCACGTTTGTCAAGGCGCTCGCCGCAGGCGTCATCCCCTTCATCCCCGGTGACATCGGTAAAGCTGCGGTCGCTGTTTCGGTCGCCCCGGTTATTCGCGCCCGCCTGCAAACGGCAGGGTTGACGCTGCGCTAGCCGGGCGGACGCTGACCTCGCCGGAGCGCAGGGTTATCCGCTGCCCGCCCGGCATTCTGACCACCAGTGCGCCGTCATCGTCGATTTCTTCGGCGGTGGCGGCGTATTTTTCTTCGCCGCGCGCGTAGACAATCTCCTGTCCGAGCAGCATGGAATGGCTGCGGTAATCGGCCAAAAAGGCGCGGGTAGAAAGCGTATCCCACAGTGCAAACAATTGGTTCATGATCTCGGCAATCAGGCGGTTTCGGGTAATACAGGGCTGCTGTGTGCCAAACAGCGTGCCGGCCACCGCCGCCACCTCGTCAGGCAGCGTTATTTCGGGCTGCTTAAAGTTCAGTCCCAAGCCAATAACGACGCTCTCAATCGCGCCGCTCTCAAGGTCGGTAACCGCCTCGGTGAGGATGCCGCAGAGCTTTTTGTCGCTTAAATAAATATCGTTAACCCACTTAATCTGCGGGCGCAGGGGCGTCAGCATTTCAATGGCGCGGCACACCGCCACCGCCGCCGCCGTGGTAAGCAGCGTCGCGTCTGAAAGCTGCTGCGGCGTAGGTTTTAACAACAGGCTCATATAGATGCCGCAGCCCGGCGGCGAAAAAAAGCTGCGCCCAAACCGCCCGCGCCCAACCGTTTGCTGATCGGCTATGATAGCGGTAAAGTGCCCGCCGCCCAGCATAGCGCGGCGCTTGGCTTCTAAATTGGTGGAGTCGATCGTCCCAAAGACAAAGATATCGCTGTCTTTTAGCTGCGGCAAGATATGGGGACGAATGCCCTCAGCCGAAAGCAGGTCGGATTGCGCCTCCAGCCGGTAGCCGCGGTTGGTCGTCGCTGAAATGGGGTAACCCTGTGCTTTCAGGCTGTTGATCGCTTTCCACACCGCCGCGCGCGAAACACCCAGCTCCTGCGCCATCTGCTCGCCCGAAATATCCTGTACGCGGCGCGCCTCAAGCATGGCCAGCACCGCTTTTTTTACCGACATGTCACAGCCTCCTCGCTTATGCCTGTATTATCTACTGTTGATTATACTAATTATTATAAAAGCCGTCAACTCAATCAACGCCTGCGGTTGACAGTCCTGATCCAAATTTCTAAGCGCAGGGGCATCCTTGCTTGCCCCATCAACGGTTTTGTGGCATAATAATGCCATCAATCCGTTACAGAAAGCAGGTAGGGCCATGGAGTTCAAAAAAGCGTCACCCAAAGAAGCGGCCGAAATATTTGCTATTTACCGGGAGGCAATCGGTCAGATGCAGGCTTCCGGCATTGACCAGTGGGATGACGTCTATCCCACGCAGGCGGTTATTGAGCGCGATATCGCCAACGGCGAAATGACCGTCGGGCTGATCGACGGTGCGATCATTTGTGCCTTTGTGCTCAACAACGAGCAGTGGGAGGGCTATGAAAATGGCGCTTGGCAGCATCCCGGCCTGCCATTTAAGGTACTGCACCGGCTGTGCATCGATCCCGCCTGTCAGAGAAAGGGCATCGGCATGCGGACCATGCGGTATATTGAAGCGCTGCTTAAAAGCGGGGGAACCGATGTTTTGCAGTTGGATGCCTTCCCCAAAAATAGCAACGCAATAAAGCTTTATGAAAAGCTTGACTACATAAAGGTGGGCGAAGCCACCTTTAGAAAGGGGCTTTTTTACCTGTTTGAGAAAAAACTCTGATAAGCATGCGCGGGCGTTCTGGCTGCAATCAAATAAGCTCTGCCAGTAATATCCTTCACCCGTATCACCAGCGCCACAGCCCGCGTAATGAACGAAACATCTGACCTGATTTCTTTTAAAACAAGCAGATGATTATTTTTCCGCTTTGCTCCGAAGATACGATAAGCTAAAAGCTTTTCACTCTCCCCAGCTGAGCTGGCGGATTATTAAGCTAAAGCAACATAAAAACAGCGCAAGGTAAGCCCTGCGCTGTTTTTGATGGTATTAATCCCGCATTACGAATAGGGATTGCGGGTGCCGATATAATTGGCGGGGTTCATATATTTACCGTTGATTCGAACCTCAAAGTGGCAGTGTGGTCCCGTCGCGCGTCCGGTACGGCCGACAGCGGCAATCAGCTGCCCCTGTTCAACCCAGTCGCCGGCCTTGACATATAGCTTGGAGTTGTGGCCGTAAAGCGTCTCAACGCCACCGCCGTGGCTAATGATAACATGATAGCCATAACCGGTGGAATTATAGACCGCCTTGGTCACCGTTCCGGAGGCCGCCGCATAAACAGCGGTGCCTACGTTGGCTGCAATATCCATGCCGGTGTGACCCCAATAGCCATAGAAGCCACAGCTGACATAGCCGCCTGCAACCGGCCAGATAAAGTTAGAGCTGGTATTGCGCGCCGAAGCGGGCAACTGGGCCAGCGGCGTCTTACCGCCCACCACAACCTTCTCATTGATCGGCTCTTTGACCACGCGGGTGCTGAGCACGGTGCGCTCTACTTCCAGACCGTCGATATAGGTGACCTCGCTGGTCACAAGCGACGCACCCTTCTGCCCCCGCTGGGTTACCTTGACATAGCCCTGATACTGGCTCGTATCCTGTATCTGCTCAATCTTAAAGTTGACCTCTTCTTCAACCGTTTCTTTGCGAACAACCTTGACCTCAAGCACCGGCACCGACTTTTTGACCAGTATCTCCTGCCCGACCAACAGCGACTTTTCAATGTCGGGATTCAGGAGCTTAAGCTGGGAATACGGAATACCGTTTTTCTGCGCAATGATAATCGGCGCATCGCCCTGAACGGTGGTGTAAATGCGCTGCGCTTCTTCTTCGCGGTTGATTTCGGAC
>JAEWMM010000036.1 GCA_023457175.1 Bacillota bacterium
TTGAGGTGATGGGTGAGCGGGAATTTGCTGATTTTAGGCAGGATACCGTCATTACCCCGCGGCAGCTTCAACTGGCGTTTCGCAAGCTGCGGCAGTTTTCAAACCTTGACGACGCGCCGCGCGACGAGCTGGATCTTGACGAAACGATACAAAACACCTGCGACAATGCAGGTAAGCTTAAAATTGTCTATAAACGCCCGCGCAAGAATGCGGTGCGTCTGCTGCTTCTGATGGATTCGGGCGGCTCGATGGATGAGCACCGCAAGCTCTGCGCCGAACTGTTTTCGGCGGTGCACCAGTCCAATCACTTTAAAGACCTGCGCATTTACTACTTTCATAACTGTATCAGTAAATACCTTTACACCTCGCCTGAGATGCGCTATCACGACAAAATCGAGACCGAACGTGTGCTGGCCGAGCTGACCGGCAACTATAAGACCATCATTTTCGGGGACGCCGAAATGTCGCCGTACGAGCTGACCGACCGCTATTACGGTAAAAGCGGCATGGACTGGCTGCATGATATCAAGCGGAAATTCAAGCATATCGTGTGGATTACGCCCGATGAAATGCGATATCGTCAGGGCTCATGGTATCGGGCTTCGTACGATATGATCTCGGACGAATTTGACATGTACGTCATGACCATCGAGCAGCTTCAGGCCGCGTTTAAAAAGCTGATGGTCAATCGGTGATAGCGTACAACAAGCCTGTGTAAAGTGCATATGCTTTACGGAATATTGTTTGGCATAAAGCGCCGCTTTAAACGCAAAGAGCAAAGCCTCGCCGGAAATATCCGGTGAGGCTTTTGCGCCGTTGTGATTGCGGACGTTAAGTAGGTAAAATTTTCCGCTTTGAGCGAAGGCCGGTTGAATTCGGGGCCTCCTGCAAGCAGGGGGCCCCGAATCGGTAAAAGGAAAAAGAAAAAAAGATAGCGACAAATTTAAGGCTCGTAGTCAAGCGCGATTTTGACAAGCGCTTTTTTCACCGGGATTATGCCCTCCACCGCAATATTTGGGGCGTGCGCTTCACCGGGGAAAAGCAGCATAAACTGTCCGGGTTTGAGCGGCAGCGCGTCAGAGACCCCGCCAGCGTAAAACCAGATGTCGTTCTCAGGCCGCGCTTCTAGCTCCTCACCGACCTGATCCAGCGGAAGAACGGCAATCTTCTCCGCGCCTGAAATGATGCATTGAATGTCGATGTAACGGCGATGCGCCTCCATTCGCGCCTGTTCGGCGGGCTTGGTGTTGTAGCTCTGAATTTTCAAGATGATATCGTCGCCGAAAATAGGGTAATCTCCAGGTTCGAGCGCGGCCAGATCACGGTTCTCAAGCACGGCAAAGCCCGCCGCAATGCCGGCGCCGAGGCCTTCGTATTTTTCGGCATTTGCTAAATAATCGTAAATCATTATGCCACCCCCACAGTGATCAGAATATTGGCGTAAATACGTTTTTCACCGGTTGAAATTGCCAGACGCACGCAATCCTCGCCGCAGGCGTTATAAAACGCATAACGGCTGAGGCTGTCAAGCGCCACGCTGTCGAGACGGTTTGAGAACTCGCTAAAAATTTCAGGCGTGCCGCCGTCCTCGGGCAGCATGACCTCGGCCTTTTCAACGTTGATCTCGCACAGCAGCGCATCGAGCACCGCTGTTACGGTCGGAATTCCGGCCGAAACGCCGAGATAGACCTTCTCGGCCGCGCCGGATTTGGCATCCAGCGGGTAATTGCCGTCGGCAATCAGAATTTTGTCGCCATGCCCGCACAGCGCCAGTGTCTTCATAATTTCGGGGTTGATACAGCCTTGTTTGCGCATGTTGTTTACCTTCTTACCTTTCGTTTTCACGCAGTTGACCGAGCGCGCCGCCCGGGTGCCTGCGCACGTATTGCTCAGGCGTCATGGCACGGTCAGCCTGCAGCATGACTGAAAGCGCCTGCAACACGTAAGTTTCAGCCAGAATCGAATTACGCGGGGCGCGGTTCAGAGGACCGCCCTCAGCGCCGACACCGGCAAACAGCACGGCTTCGCTGTTTCTGGCCAGCCAGGAATCGAGGTTTCCGGTGACGCCGATTACTTTGCAGCCGTTGGCGTGAATGGCGTTGACCGTGGCTTGCAGCTCGACGGTCTGGCCGCTGTTAGAGATGCAGAGGACGACATCACCCTCCACGAGCTGTCCGCAGGAGCCGTGCACCGCCTCGGTGCCGTGCAGAAAATAAGTGGGCGTTCCGGTGGAGGAGAGCAGCGAGGCCATATAGGTCGCGACATGCCCGGGTTTTCCGATGCCGGTAATATGAATTCTGCCGCCGTTCTTCTCACAATCCTGAATCAGCCGGGCTGCGCCGTCGAGCGATTCGGCGGTGACTGTCTCTAAAAATTTGTTAAATTCCGCTTTGGCGCTGTCTTGAAATATCGCCAGCGCCTTGGCCGCAGCCTCGGACATGTCAGTCAGCCCCCTTTAATACGTTTAACAGATCGAGCGAGAAATCGTCAAAACCGCGGGTCTGCATCGCGGTCAGCACCTCATTGAGCACGGGCAGCGAGGGCATCGCCCCCATGCGCGAGACGGTGATGGCGGCTGTATTATTGGCAAACAGCAGCGCCTGCTCGTCGATGAGCCCCGCGCAGACACCGGCGCAGAACGCACCGACAAACGAATCGCCCGCCGCCGTCGGGTCGGTGACCGCCACGTCGGGGACGCAGGGCTTAAACACAAAGGTGCCGGCAGCGGCATCGGATACGACCGCACCGTTGTCACCCAGCGTGATAATGACTTTTTTTACACCTTTGTTATGCAGCGCGACCACAGCGGCTTTAAGATTTTCCTCGTTGAGCGCGCCGCTCTGATCCCGGATCGTGATGCCGGTGAGGTCGGCCGCCTCGTACTCGTTGGGCGAGATATAGGTCAAATGCGACAGCAGCGCGTCGGAAAGCGGCGCGGAGGGCGCGGAGTTGAGCATGACCGGCACGCCGTTTTTGTGTGCAATTTCCGCGGCCAGCTCGACAATGGTCATCGGAATCTCAAGCTGAAGCATCAGCATGTCATACTGCGCAATCTGGTGCTCTAAAAACAAGATATCATCCGGCGTTATCGTCATATTGGCGCCCGAAACAACAATGATTCGGTTATTTAGCGTTACCCCGTCCTGCCGGGTGAGCAGAATATTTCCCACAGCGGTGGCCGCCGCGTCGGTGCGCATCATATAGCGGGTATCGACACCGGACGCGTTCAGCGTCTGAATAAGCTGATCGCCAAACGCGTCGTTTCCGGTTTTGCCGACCATTGTGACGCTGGCGCCAAGTCTAGCGGCCTGTACGGCCTGGTTGGCGCCCTTGCCGCCGGGGGCGGTGCTAAAGCCGCTGCCCAGCACCGTCTCGCCCGCGTTGGGAAAACGCTCGGTCGTGACAATCATGTCCATGACAAGGGTGCCCACCACAAGGATTTTTGGTTTTTTCATGCGAACAGCTCCTTAAAGACCCAGCTTTTTGCCAAGGTATTCTTCAAGCGCGAACAGGCTGTCGACCTCCATGCGCGCGTTTTTATCAAAACGGCTGCGGTCCGAGCTTCTGGAAAGCAGGCTCATCGGAATGCCTGCAAGGCTCATATGATATTTTGCGCTGACAGGGTAGAGGCGCATCTCAATCATCGCAAATTCGGTGAGCAGGTCGGCCATCAGCTTGGCTTCTTCGGCTTTTTCGGGGTTACAGGCATTGTCCACCACAAATTTATAAAGCTGCGGGTGATAGTTTGCCATAATGCCGTTGTAGCCTGCCGCACCGTGCATAAAGCTGTCGTAGAACGAGGCCGCGTTGGCGTTAAAGAGCTTTAAGGGCGTGCCCTCCACCGCCTTGATGCGCTCGCGGATCAGCTCATAATCGCAGCAGGTATCCTTTAAAAATACCAGTCTGCCGCCATGCGCCAATTCGCTTAAAGCGTTGAGCGAGACCAGACGCTTATAGGGCATGGGGCATTCATAGATGCCAAAATCCACCTCGGGGAAGGCATTCGCCGTCGCCTCAAAGTTTTTCATAAAGACCTCGTCGCCCTCGTTCTTGGGGTCGAGCGCGTTAGAAACCAGCACGTAAGCCTCGACGCCGGTTTTCATCATCGCCTCAATCTCCTTGAGC
>JAEWMM010000037.1 GCA_023457175.1 Bacillota bacterium
TGCCGCCCCTGAATATTTAAAACTCATTTAAAACCATAGCCAAACAACTTAAAAAGCAGGACTGTCTTGGCGGTTTATTTTGCATATTGCCGCATTGTCGTTCTTGGGCAAGCGCCAGCCCGCCTGCACCCTCCGCCTTGCCAAACCCAAAATATCCGCCCACTCCTGTTTAAAAGTTATTAGACTATGAAGTTGCCGCCTTTAACTCTCGCAGCAAATCATCGAGCCCGAAATCACCAGCGCATATAGTACCAGCGCTGCGATAATCAGCATCTGCAACACCGGCGGACCCGAAATGTCGCCGCCCAGTACCGTTATACCCGCCAGCTGCCCCGCGATGAGCACCAGCCCGAAATGCGCCGCCAACAGGCCCCAGAGCACGCATATCCTGCGGCTTTTGGGAATTCCGGCCACGCAGCGCGTGTTTGCCAGCAGAAACAGCGTGGCAAAAACAAGGTACATGGTCTCGATAAACTGGTCGGATACCGTGTTAACCTGCCGGAACGAAATATAACGCTCCACCATGCTGATGGCCTGCCAGATAACCATTGGCAGCGCCAGCATGCCCTGAATGCCGGAACGCCGGAACCCGCTGTAGAAGCAAAACGCCAGATATAAAAAGGCCATACCCGCCGCAAGGCCAAAAATATTCTCAACCATCAGCAGCCATGCGGGCAGCCGGTTAATAACCGGTTCGGCCGGGTCTATTGCCAGCGCTTCCATCAGTTTAGGCACGCTGGTGGCCGCAATGGTCACTCCCAGCACCGCCGCCGCCAGCTCAATCGGCCGGTTGCCGCGCAATATGGCCACATCGGCGCCCTCCGCCCGCAGCGTGCTCACCGAAACAGCCGCAACGGTCAGCAACACCACCACCGCAAAGCCATAGATCAACACCCCGCCGCCCAAATAAAATCCGGTTTCGGTATCGATATATAAAATCTTTAACAAAATGCGCAGCAACGCGGCGACCAGTGTACCACCGACAAACATTTTGACGCTCTTTTTATACAACCGCTTTTCATCGCCTTTCTTATATACACAGCTCATACTCAGACGCACAGGTCAAATCATATTTGCCGGCCTGTCCGCATAAGCTGACAATAGACATATTCTATCCCATCCGACTGCCAAAGTCAATAAAGCCAAATGTAAGGGATGTCCTATGCGGGCCACAATATTTTTTTTAGTGCTGCTGACGCTGCTGACCGTCGCCATCCCCTTTGCCGCTTCACTGTCGGCGCAGGGGGATATTTTGTCTTTTTCTGAGCGCGCACCGGCTTTAAAGCCCGAACCTGTTGCCTCCTCTTCGCTGACGGCGGAAAGTACACCGCCGCAAAGTCAAAGCGAACCGGCTGCCGTGACAGCAGTCTCACCCCCGGACACCGACATTGAGGCGCGCAAATCCTTTAAGATTTTTGACCGTTCCACCAAGAAAGTATTCACTGTCGATGCCGCAGAATATATCCGCGGCGCCGTCGCGGCCGAAATGCCCGCAACCTTCCACCAACAGGCATTGGCGGCACAGGCTGTTGCGGCGCACACCTGGGCGCTTTACAGTGCCCAGCGACAGGCAGAAAATCCCGACCTGGCGCTTAAGGGCGCAGATTTTTCGGCTGACCCCGAGCGGCTGGAGGGTTATATCACTCAGGAGCGGTTTTTTGAGCGCTATGGAAGCTCCGCAGAGCTGTTCTGGCCCAAAATATGCACGGCAGCAGACTACGCGCTGACTCGCATTGTCGCCTACGACGGCGAGCCCGCACTGACTGCGTACCACTCGACCAGCGCGGGCAACACCGAAGCCTCGGAAAATGTCTGGGCGGTAGCGCTGCCTTATCTTGTTCCGGTCGAGAGCGACGGCGACCTGCTGGCGCCCGACTACAAGGTAACCGAAACCTATGATAAAAAAACCATGAAGCTGCTTTTGACGCAGGCCTTCCCCGATGTGACGCTAAACGATAACACACCCGAAAAGTGGATTGCTCCGCTTGAGACGTCCGAGTCGGGCTATGTCACGCTTGCCAGAGTCGGCGACCTGGAGGTTCACGGGCAGGCGGTACGCAACGCGTTGAGCCTGCGGTCCGGCTGCTTTTCAATCGCCTATCAGGGCGGAACCTTCTCGGTTGACACCCGCGGCTACGGCCACGGGGTGGGCTTAAGCCAGTACGGCGCCGATTTTATGGCGCGGCAGGGCAGCTCCTGTGAAGAGATTTTGCTGCATTATTACCCTAATACCGAAATCATAACAGTATCATAACCTCCTGCGACCGCATATGATACGACATAACCCCTTTTAATTTTTCATATATTTAGACCGTAAGGTGGTGAAATTGCTTTGAATATGCCATCCAATCTCTCCCCGTCACAGATGGACGCCATGCTGAAAATGGCGGGCCAGAAGCTGGGCCGCGACCCGCAGACGATAAAGGAACAGTTGGAGAAAGGAAACCTTGACCAGCTGGGCATCAATGCGCAGCAGCAGCAGCAGATCGGACAGCTACTGAAAAACCCGCAGGCTCTTTCTCAATTTTTAGAGCAGCCGCAGATCAAGCAGATGCTAAACCAGTTGATGAAAGGCAGATAAACCATGGATGACCTCGCCTCGATGATCACACAATTTCTGAGCAGCGAAGAAGGCATGAACCAGCTTCGTTCGGTCAGCGCCGCGCTGGGAATTCCCGATCCCACGGCGGCCGCGCCGCAGGCTGGCCAAAACAGCTTTAATAACTTCGTGCCGCCGCCCGTCAATAACGGCGGCGCACCGGCTGGCGGCGGTATTCCCTTCTTCTCTTCTCAGGCGTCATCATCGCAGGCGGGTGCGCCCTCTCTCGATTTAAACACCATCATGCTGATGCAGCGGGCCATCTCGGCGCTGAATCAGGATGATCAGAACACCGAACTGCTGCGTGCGTTAAAGCCCCATTTCTCTGAAGAGCGCGCAAAAAAGGTCGACGACGCCTTCCGCATCCTGCAATTGATTCGTCTGCTGCCGCTTGGTAAGGATCTGGGTCTGTTTAACCGTCTGAAGGGCGGTGACAATCCATGAG
>JAEWMM010000038.1 GCA_023457175.1 Bacillota bacterium
GGTGAAACAGTGCGACGCCAAAACCGGAAATTGCTGCCGCAAGGCAGATTGACCAGTAAGACTCGCAAAACCCGATCATCGCAATGCCCGTTCCCGCAAGCGCAATGCCCACGCTCATAATCCACGGATATGAAAACTTATCTCCAAAGTAGCCAAACAGCGGCTGCACAACAGACGATACAAGGCTTGCCGACAAAATCAGCGTGGCGGCCGCGGCATACCCCAACCCCCTGCTTGCGATTAAAAAAGGGAGAATAGCGGGCAGTGCGCCCTGGTTGATGTCTGTACAAAGGTGTCCGAGCATAAGCAGATATTTATAGTTCTTGTTCATGTTGGCTTCTCCCTGTCAATAATTGCGGTCGGCTTTTATGGTCAGCAGCTCAGATACCGCGCCGGAACGATTTAAATAACGATGCTTCTTATTCGCGGGGATACGCAATGTGTCGCCGCAATACAGATTAATTTCAGAATATTCGTATAAGACGGTGATGCTTCCTGTAAGCATGAAAACAATTTCCTCAACCTTGTGACAATGAAATTCTCCGTTATATGTCTCGCTGTTCGGTTCCAAGTGAACAAGCGTCATGGTAATACCTGAATTCATTGAAGAGGGGGTTAGCAGGTTATAAAACAAGTATATATCGTTTGGGTTATAGGTCTGCTCACGATTGGCAGCCCGTAGGACGAGCGATTCCTCATCGACCTCATCCTCGACCAGTAACGAAATTGTAAGCCCCAGTGCCGAAGCCAGAATTTCAAGAACGCTGAGGCTTGGGTTGGCCAATTCGCGTTCTAACTGGCTGATCAAAGCGGTGCTTAGCCCCGTATTTTGTGCCATTTGTTGAATTGTCAGACTGTTTGCTTTTCTGTAAGCGGATATTTTACGCGCAATCCCGGTAAGGCTCATATCGTCACCTGCCATAAATTCGACTGGTTTAGTTATAACACCGCCACTCCGAATTGTAAATATATATAATTATATTAATTATAATTAATAAGGCGGCAAGGATTATGGCATGCTGTTATTTAAACCCAACGCTTATCTTCGTTAAGCACGCGCGACAATCTCTGTTTTACGCCGGTGACAGCCTTTTACTGGCCGACATAAAGAAGCTCCCCTTAGAAAGACAGGTTGCTTTTGCCCTGTCTGCTCTAAGGGGAGCTTATCAAATATGGCGCGCGAACTTAGATAGGCATATTGTAAGGCGCGTTATTTTTTCGATAGCAGCGTCAAGGCATTGAGCACTGCCAAAATTGTCACGCCGACATCGGCGAACACCGCCATCCACATGGTGGCAAAGCCCAATGCGCCAAGCAGCAGCACCGAGATTTTAACCGTCAATGCGAACGCAATGTTTTGATTGGCCTTCGCCACTGTCTTGCGCGCTATTTTGATCGCGCGGGGAATAGCGGTGAGCTGTTCGTTGACCAACACAACATCGGCCGCCTCAATGGCGGTATCGGTGCCCAAACCCATTGCGACGCCGACATCCGCTCCGGCCAAAACCGGCGCGTCGTTGATGCCGTCACCCACAAACAAGGTTGTGCGGTGGACGCTGCGCAAATCGGCTAGGCGTTCGGACTTCTGCTCGGGCAGAAGCTGGGCAAACACGCTGGAAATGCCAAGCGGGGCGGCAATTTTTTCAGAAGCGCGCTGCGCGTCGCCGGTCAGCATGGCAAAATCGGCAATTCCCAGGTCGCGGAGCATCGCCAGCGCCTGAGCTGCCTCGGGGCGGGGCAGGTCGGTCAGCGTAAATGCGCAGGCCAGCTTGTTGTCCACCGCCAGATAGATATTGGCAGGCTCCAGCGGGATATAATCGACGCCGTTTTGCGCCATCAGGCGGAACGAGCCGCACAAAATGCGCTTACCCTCGCAGGTCAGTGAAACGCCCATGCCGCTGTGCTCGGTAAAGTCCGACACCGCCAAAGCGGGCTGCTTACCGGCATAGGCCATGACGGCTCTGGCGGCCGGATGGTTAGAGCGCTGCTCAGCCGCCGCGGCAAAGCTCAACAGCGTCTCGCAGTCAAAACCGTCGGCAAGCTTCATGCTCTCGACGGTGGGAATGCCCTGCGTCAGTGTTCCGGTCTTGTCAAACGCGATGCAGTCGGTTTTAGCCAGCGTCTCAAGATAGCGCGAGCCCTTGACCAGAATGCCGGAGCGGGAGGCGGTGCCAATACCCGCAAAGAAGGTCAGCGGCACCGAAATAACCAGTGCGCAGGGGCAGGAGGCGACAAGGAACACCAGCGCGCGAGAAAGCCATATGCTAAACGCGCCAAAGCCCAGCAGCGGCGGAACGACAGCCAGCAACACGGCCAGCACAACGACAATAGGGGTATAAATTCTCGCAAAGCGCGAGATCAGCTTTTCGGCGGATCCTTTTTTATCGGCGGCTTCGCGTACCATACGGATGATGCGCGAGGCGGCGGAGTCGGCAAAGGAAGCGGTGGTGCGGCAGGTCAGCAGCCCGTCAAGGTTGATCGCACCGGACGGAAGCCGCGTACCGGCGCTGCCCTGAATCGGAATCGGCTCGCCGGTGATGGCCGACAGATCGACATAACCTGCGCCCGAAACAATCTCGCAGTCGATCGGAATGCGATCTCCTGCCCGAAGCTGAATCAGGCTGTCGACCGGCACCGGCTCGGCGGCGACCTGACGGGTTTGGCCGTCGGGGGCAAGCAGCAGGGCCGTGTCGGGCCGTATATTGGTCAGCGCCTCAATATCACGCTGGCTCTTAGCGATGGCGCGCGCTTCTAAGTAGTTTCCGAGACGGAACAGCGCCGTCACGGCAAAGGCCTCAAACAGGCTTTCCATCGGGTCGGGCGAGGTAGCCGCCAAACCGAAGGAAGCGATGACCGCAATGGTCATCAGGCTTAATTCGTCAAGCGCGAAGGATCGAAACATGGCGCCCAGGCCCGACACAAAAAGCGGGTAGCCGATCAGCAGTGTGCCGGCGCCTAAAATCCACGGGGCCAGCGTACCCCAGGCCGGCAGCAGTGAGGCGGCAACGAGCATAGCGCCCGCAATGGTCAGCGGACGGGAAAAAGGCGCCGTAAGCGCTTCGTCATGGCTGTGGCCGCAGCCGCAGTCGTCCCCGCAGCAACCCGATGCCGGGCAGCTTTCGTGCCCGTGCTCATGCGTGTGCGCATGCGAATGGCAGGCGTCTTGCGCCGTGTCGTCTACATGTGCGGGCCGTTGGGCCGGTTCTTCGGGGTCGTCTCCCGGCGGATGCTCGTGGCCGCCGCCGCAATCGCTCTCAGGGGCGGCATGGGACTGCGCGGCAGCCTTTGGCTGCGTGTGGCAGGCGCATTTGTGGTTGTGGCAGTGCCCTTCGTGATGTGAATGGTTCATAACATCAAATCTCCCTTACGTGTTCTAAGCCCATTTTTAAAATTAAAGAGACATGCGAGTCGTCCAGCGAATAAAAGCTGCTGCGCCCCGCGCGGCGGCATTTTACAACCCGGGCATTTTTAAGAATGCGCAGCTGGTGTGAGATGGCGGGCTGGCTCATCTCAAGCGCGGCGCATATCTCATTGACACTCAGTTCGTCGTCCTGCAACGCACAGATGATGCGTATGCGAGTTGAATCGGCAAAGATCGAGAAAATCTGGGTCAGCAAATCAAGCTCCCGCTCGGTTGGTATGGTGGTGGCGGCAGGGTCTTGCGAAGCTTTACAGGACATGATTTCACCTCGCTCAAAATATATTTATATATTAGCATATAAACATATAAGCAGTCAAGCATATGTTAGTTTTCCCTTGGAAAAAATTTTGACGCCGCGGGCAAACTGATATTGATATTTTATTAAAAAGGCCTGAATCTTGGTCGTAGGTTTTTGCGCCCGGCTCAGGGCCTTACTATCGGCGGGCGTTAACTGCGCTTTTCCTCGTTCCGGTAAGCCCTAAAAACCTGCGCTCCTATCTCATCGCCTTTTAATGAAATATCAGTATAACATTGGAGTGGAATGCATGAACAACGAACAAAAGTCGCGGCGAAAAGTTATTTTGACCGGCGCACTGATCACCGGCGCCGGCATTGGCATTTTCAGCAATTGCATGGGTGTTTTTGTAACACCCGTCTGCGGTGCACTTGGGTTTTCCCGCGGCGGGTTTACACTGACCGGCACCATTTCAATTCTGTCGTCAATGACGGTGCTGCTGCTGTTTGGCCGGTTGCTGCAAACGGTGCCGATTAGGCGAATTTTGCTGCTCTGCGCCGTTATCTGCGGGTCGGTGCCGCTGGCCTATTCCTTTTGTAATAAGCTGTGGCAATTTTATTTATGTGCCTTTGTCAACGGCTTGGGGATAAACGGCCTGACAATGCTGACCGTCGGCGTCCTGATAGAACGAAAGCTGCGTGACGGCAGGGGTGTAGCAATGGGTGTGTCGTTTGCGGGGGTGGGTATTTTCTCGTCTTTAATGATTCCATTGCTGCAGCTGACCATTGAGCGCTATGGCTGGCGCTGGGGCTACCGGCTTCAAAGCGTGGTCGGACTTGCCGTGCTGCTGCCGACCATTCTATTTCTGGTACGCGAGAGCGATAGCAGCAACGGCTGTAACAGAGAGGCGGCGGCAGATGGAACAGACTGCGCCGACGCGATAAAGACAGTCTGCTTTTGGCTGCTGTTTGCGGGGTTGTTCTGTGCCAATTTCGTCAATCTTTCGCTGTATAACCACGCGATACCCTATTTGACCGACATCGGCTTTAGCGCAATGTCGGCGGCCATGGTATCGTCGGCGGCCACGCTGCTGATGTCGGTTACCAAGCCTGCCTATGGCTCGGCGCTCGATAAATTCGGCCTTAAGGCCGGTGCGCTGCTGCTGGGGGCGGTTCTGCTGGCCGGCTCGGCCACGGCGGTGGTATTGGCGCAATACCATCAAATCGGCTTTTTATATTCGGCACTGCTGGCGGGCTGTGC
>JAEWMM010000039.1 GCA_023457175.1 Bacillota bacterium
ATGGCGTTCGGCACCGGCACCCACGAGACGACCCGCCTGTGCCTGTCGCTGTTAGAGGAGGTTCTGCACCCCGGCATGAGCATGCTCGACGTCGGCTGCGGCAGCGGTATACTGGCGATCTGCGCAAAGCTTCTGGGCAGCGGGCGCACCGTCGGCGTCGATATCGACGCGGTCGCGGTGCGGGTCGCGAAAGAAAACGCGGCGCTCAACAACTGTGATGACATCGACATTCTATGCGGCGATCTGGCCACCGATATTGCCGGGCCGTTTGACGTCATCTGCGCCAACATTGTAGCCGACGCTATTCTGCGTCTGGCCAAGGATCTGCCCGCTTTGATGCATGAGAAGAGCGTCTGCATCGTTTCCGGCATTATAGACACCCGCTGCGCCGAGGTGGAGCAAGGGCTGCTTGAGGCGGGCCTGACCCCTGTGCGCAAGGCGCTGCAAAACGGCTGGGCCGCCATCGCCTGCCAAAAGGCGGTGTAAGCCATGCCGAGATTTTTTGTTGACGCACTGGCTGATACGGTGGTTATCGCCGGCGAGGATGCCCGGCATATCGCAAAATCGCTGCGCATGGCGGCGGGCGAGGCGCTCACCCTCTGCGACGGCAGGGGGCACGAGGCACAGGGCGTAATTGTAAGCCTTTCGCCCGACGCTGTTTCGGTGCGGCTTGGCGAAGCCGCCGCCTGCGCCGCCGAGCCCCGGACAAGAGTCAGCCTTTATCTCGCCGTCCCCAAGGGTGACAAGCCCGAGCTGGTCGTGCAAAAGGCAGTCGAGCTTGGCGCGACCGAGATTGTACTGTTTTTGTCGGCGCGCTGTATCTCCCGCCCCAAAGGGGACGACGCTGCCAAAAAGGTGCAGCGTCTGCAAAAGATAGCCAACGAGGCAGCCAAGCAGTGCGGCCGCGGTATTTTGCCGGCGGTGCGCGGCATTCTTTCTTTTTCACAGCTATTACAGGAAATGCAACAATTCGACAATTGTTTTGTACTATATGAAGGGTTGTGTCAACCACTGCGGCAGCAGTTGCCAGCGCGCGGCGCGACAACGGCGCTGCTCATCGGCAGCGAGGGCGGCTTCTCGCCGGAAGAGATTGCGCAGGCCGGTGCCTGCGGCGTACGCGCCGCATCGCTTGGCAAGCGTATTTTGCGGTGTGAGACGGCCCCTATTGCGGCGCTTGCCGCCATTATGTTCGCCTTGGGCGAGATGGATTAATAGTAACGCCGATTAAAGCGCGGCGTCTTACGACTGATTTTGCGCCGCTCTTGGTTATGCGCGTTGCCGGGCGGGGGACCGTCTGCCTTTCCGCCCTAACAGGCGCAAATTGACCGGCGTTCTTAATCCGTGTTTAATATCAGCGGCGCTGAAAGCAAAAAACCAATGAGAAAAGGCTGCATCCGCGCATTTTGAGTCGGATATTTTATGCGTAAAACCGACAAAATTTTTGTTTTCCAAAAGCTTCTATTTATATTACAAATTTTACAGGACACACTTTTATAAGCGGGGTTTTTCCCGTAAATGTTCCCAAACGGAGGGGTAAAATGAAACGGAATCTGTTTTTTCTTGCGGCGGTAGCTTTGCTGCTTGCGGCAACACTGGTCATCAGCGGCTGCGCGGCCTGTTCACGCAATTTAGAGGGGTCGTCCATTCCGCCCAGCTCAAGCATGGTGCCCAACCCTTTGCCGTCCACGCCCCCGCCGGGTGACAGCTCGTCCCTGCCGGGATCAAGTGCTCCGGGTCCGGGAAATGGCTCCACCACATCCTCTGATCTGCCCGCACTGGCGATGAGTGCCGATTTTTTACAAATCGGCACTCTGAGCAACAAACCGGTGCTCTGGGGGCCGGGAACCCATCAGGCCAGCCTTGGGCGCTCTACCGACTGCATCGCACTACAGGAAAAATATAAGGACTACGACGCCTACTTTATTGCGCCCGAAGCCGAAAATACCGTCACCCTCTCATTTGACCAGGGTTATGAAAACGGATATACCGCACCGATTCTGGACGCGCTCAAAGAGAAGGGCGTCCGGGCCATCTTTTTTTTGACCGGCCATTATGTCCGCAGCCAGCCGGAGCTGGTGCAGCGTATGATTGACGAAGGACATATTCTGGGTAACCATTCCGACAGCCACAAGGTCTACTGCAAGGAGCTGGACATCGAGGCGTCGTTTGAGGATGCCAAATGGATGCAGGACTACGTACGGGATAATTTTAACTATGAGATGCGCCTGTTCCGCTTTCCTGAAGGGGAATTTTCGGATCAGTCGCTCGCTTTGATGCAGCAAATGGGCTATAAAAGCATGTTCTGGAGCTTTGCCTACAAGGATTGGGATGTCAACAACCAGCCGACAGCCGCCGCCGCGATGGAGCGGATTACAAAATATCTGCACCCCGGCGAAATTATGCTGCTGCACTCGGTCAGCAAAACCAACGCTGAGATTCTGCCCCAGCTGATCGATACGATACGCGACAAAGGTCTTATTGTCGCGCCGTTTTCAGCCATTGATCAGCCGCCCGCCAACCCGTCGTAATAATCCGGCCTTAAAAGCTTCAGGACCGCGCCCCGAAAGGGCGCGGTCCTGTTTTTAGCTTATTCTTTGTCGGCGGTATGCTCCGGGGCGGCCGGCTGCTCAGGCTGCTCGGCTTCTTCAACCACCACCTGAACCTCGGCCACGGGAATGGTGTCGTCGGCAAAATCGGCGGCAACACTGTATTCAGCGGCGTCACGCTCATTCTTATGCTGTTCAATCTCAAGATCCAAATCGGCTATCTGCTGCATCAGCACGTCGATATCGCGACAGTAATCCAGCAGCTCCTCCGGCATTGTCTCGCCGGCTTTGACCTTGCTGTAGCAATACCGGCCAATTGCGGCATAAACCCCTTCTATCTGGCGTTCAAGCCCGGCTCTGTCA
>JAEWMM010000040.1 GCA_023457175.1 Bacillota bacterium
GGCGGCAGTGGTCCGACCAGTAGGTGTCAATAAGCTTTAGCTCGGTAAAGGTCGGGTCGCGCCGCTCACTCAGAAAATAATCGCGGCAGCATTGCAGGTCGTCAAGTTCCATCGCAAGGCCGTACTGTGCGACCATCTGCGAGAGCTCCTCGTTCGAGGCGCGGCAAAAGCCGGTGAGCGTTATAACATCGGGCGGGACGGGATAGTCGGTCTCCAGCGTGACGGGCTGTGAGAGCGATGCCTCGCGGCTTTCCACCGGGTTGATCAGGTACCGCTTAATAGCGGCAAACTCCTCGTCGGAGAGATTGCCCTCTAAAATGTACACGCGGGCGCAGCGGATGATGGGGCGCTCCTTTTGGGTCTGGAGCTGGATACACTGCGCGGCGGAGTCGGCGCGCTGGTCGTACTGGCCCGGCAGGTATTCAATGGCGAACACGCGGCCTGCCACGGCGGGGAGCGCGTCGTGGGCAATATCGACCTGCGGCTCACCAAAGACGGTCATTCTGGCGGCGGCAAAATCCTCTGTGGTGATATGCTCGGCGTCATAGCGGTTTAGAATGCGAACCGCCTTGAGGCTTTCCAGCCCCAGCGCGGCGTGCAGATCGCTGAGCACCCCCTGCGCCTCTACGGCATAGGGCTGCTTTTTTTCGATGAATACCCGAAATACTGCCATAATGTCCACTCCTATTCTCTAATCACAGCTTGTTAAAACACCGGTGCAGGCCGCGCCGTCCGACGCGGTGAGCAGGACGTTTGCGAAATCACCGGCGGAGACACCCGTCCGGTCGGGAATATTGACATATAGATAGTTGTCGGTGTAGCCGCCGCCGGTGGCTTCGAGCAGCACGCGCGCGCTGCGTCCAACCTGCGCGCGGGCAAACTGAGCGCCGCCGGACAAGCACAGTTCGGTCAGCAGCCGGGCGCGCTGTTTTTTAACCGGTGGCGGAATCTGACCGGTCATTGCTGCGGCAGGCGTACCCGTCCGCGGAGAATATTCAAAAATGTGCGCCCTCAACAGGCCGATGCGCTCGGCAGTGCGGCAGGTTTCGTTAAATTCCTCGTCAGTTTCGCCCGGGAAGCCGACAATGATGTCGGTCGTGATGGAAGGATTACGGAACAGCCGCCGGATGCGTTCGACCGTTGCCATAAAGTCGGCGGTGGAATAGCGCCGGTTCATGCGCCGCAGCGTGGCGTCGCAGCCCGATTGCAGCGGAATATGAAAATGCGGGCAGAGCGCAGGAATTTCTGAAAGCGCCTGCCAGTCGGCCTCGCTTAACAGGTCGGGCTCGACCGAGCCGAGCCGCAGCCGATAGCTGCCGCGCGCCGAGGCGGCGGCTCTGACAGCGTCGGGCAGCGACAGCTCAGAGTCCGCGCCGTAGCGCGAAAGGTTGATGCCGGTGAGCACGATTTCGCGGTAGCCCGCGTCGACGAGCCGCTGTGTTTCGGTTGTAATCTGCTCGGGCGGGCGGGAGCGCACGCCACCCCGCGCGTAGGGGATAATGCAGTAGGAGCAAAACCGGTCGCAGCCGTCCTGTATTTTAAGGTAGGCGCGCTGAAAGCTGTCGTCAAATTTCTCGGCGTTTAAAAGCTCAAACGGCTCGTCCGGCGAAAAGCTGCCGATATTCACCCTGCGCCGGTGGTTTTCAAAATAGTCCAGCACCAGCGTGATAAGCTGGGATCTGTCCTTGGTGCCGGTGATGATGTCGGCCTCCAAAAGTGCGGCGGCCTCCTCAGGCGAGGTCTGCGGCATGCAGCCGGTCAGCACCAGCACGGCGTCGGGCAGCTCACGGCGCAATCTTCTGACCGTCTGGCGGGTTTTGCGGTCGGCCAAAGACGTTACGGTGCAGGAATTAATGACCACAAGGTCGGCCTTGCCGTCCAGCTCGGCAAAAAAGCCGTGCTGGGCAAACAGCCCCTCAAGCGCCTGTGTTTCATATTGGTTGACCTTGCAGCCCAGCGATATAAATCTAGCGCGCATCGTAACCTCCAAACCGCACAACGTACAAATAATTCGTACTCATTATATACAACATGACCACAAAAGGCAAGGCATTACACAGGATTTGACAATAAAAACAGACGGTGAAAAACACACAGAGCCGCATATACCCCGGCAGCGCGGCAATTGTACGGCCTTCGCGGTTTGGCACCGCATATTTGTCTTGCTCGGACGCATATAATCCAAACAGCAAAAGGTGCGTGAATAAGCCGTTTGGCAAGAGATGTGAGGTGCTTTTTAAGGTGAAATTATCAATAAAAAGACAAAGAAAAGCGGTGGCGGTTCTGCTTAGCGCCACTCTGCTGCTGTTTGCCCTGCCGACCGGTGCATTGTGTGCGCAGGAAGAAGACAGCCTGCCCGCGGCGGCGCTGGTCAATACCAACATCCCCTGCCGCTCGGCGATCTTAATTGAGCCTGAGAGCGGCAAGATTTTGTTTGAAAAGGATGCAGATACGCTTATGCCGCCGGCGTCCATCACAAAAATCATGACCCTGCTGTTGGTTATGGAAGCGCTCGATTCGGGCAAGATAAGCCTTGAGGATACCGTGACCTGCTCGCCGCACGCCAGCTCGATGGGCGGCACGCAGATATGGTTTGAGCCGGGCGAGCAGATGTCGGTGCACGAGCTGTTAAAGGCGACGGCCATCGCCAGCGCAAACGACGCGTCGGTGGCGCTGGGCGAGCATGTATCGGGCAGCGAGGAGGGGTTTGTCAATCTGATGAACACCCGCGCGCAGGAGCTGGGCATGACCAACACCACCTTTAAAAACGCCACGGGGCTTGACGCCGACGGGCACCTGACCACGGCGCGGGATATTGCCGCCATGTCCGCCGAGCTGTTAAGGCACCCGAAGATTACCGAATACACCACCATCTGGATGGACAGTCTGCGCAATGGCGAGACACAGTTGGTCAATACCAATAAGCTGGTGCGCTTTTTCAAGGGCGCAACCGGGCTTAAAACCGGCACGACCGACGGCGCGGGCTCCTGCCTGTCCGCCTCGGCCACCCGTGACGGCTTGTCGCTCATTGCAGTGGTCCTGGGCTCCGATACCAGCGACCAGCGCTTTGGCGCGGCGCGCGGCCTGCTGGAATACGGCTTTGCCAACTACGAAGCCAAGCCGGTGCCGACCCCGGAACCGGCTCTGACGCCGGTGAAGGTGACGGGCGGCGTGCGTCAGCAGGTCCAGCTTAAAAGCTGCGCGCCCAGACAGATGTTGCTTGAAAAGGGCCGCGGCACCGCGCTGACCCAGCAGCAAATCATGCTTGAAGAGCTGGTAGCCCCGGTGAAGGAGGGCGCCCACGCGGGAACAATACGCGTGATGCTTGACGGGGTCATCATCTGCGAGTATGATGTTGTTACAGCCGAAGCGGTGGAAAAAATGAATCTGCGGTCGGCGCTCGGG
>JAEWMM010000041.1 GCA_023457175.1 Bacillota bacterium
GAGTATAACCGGCGTCTCATAAGTGGCGCTTGCCGAAAGCGGCTTTTCGAAGCTGAGGTAAACCCCTGCGGAGGCCACCGCTTCCATTTCGGTCGCCGGGCCGACAACCTGCACCTCGGAAGGGTAAATATACTCCTCATCCAGAATGTAACCGTCCGGAATATCGAGCCCCGTTATGTCCAGCTGCACCGGTAGAATTTTGGTCACGCGGTGATCAAACCGCATCGAAATCACATCCGGTACCGTGCCCTTAATCTCGATATCCCGATGGCGGGTATCGGTAATTTCAAGGGCGAGGTCATAGGTGCCGGGGCCGCTGATATTGTTGAGCTTGGCCAGCACGCTAAGCTCCGACGCCTTGATATTGCCCACCGTGGCGCGGGGGCCGTTGACCTCGACATCGACGGTAAAGTCGGCGTCGGTGACCGGATATAAATCGAGCCGCGTTAAATTGCTGTCGCCGGTGTCCAGCTTAACCGGAACGTTGCGAATAAAATCTTGAATGTTGGAATCGATATTATAGGCGACCATTACCCAGATCAAAATGGCGCCCAGCACAGACAGGACAATAAGCACCGTGTTGTTGTCTAAAAAAGATTTATTGTTTTTCATCGCTTCACCTTAAAAAACGGCGGCATACGATCGCCTTTTTCTTCGCGCTTCTCCACAATAAAGGCGCTCTCAAGCTCCTTGACCAATTGCTCCCCCGTAAAGCCGCGCAGCAGCTTGCCGTTCTTCGCCACCGTGATCACACCGGTTTCCTCCGAAATAATGACGACGACCGCGTCGGAGCTTTCGCTCATGCCAAGACCCGCGCGATGGCGGGTTCCCATCTCCTTGCTGATGGTAAAATTATCCGACAACGGCAGATAGCAGCCCGCGGCAACAAGCCTTCCGCCCCGAATGATCAGCGCGCCGTCATGCAGCGGCGAATTCGGAAAAAAGATATTCCCCAGCAGCTCGGTGCTGGGGGTGGCATCGATCACCGTTCCGGTTTTGATGATTTCACCCAGCAGACTCTGGCGCTCAAGCACGATCAGCGCCCCGATTCTGCGCTTGGAAAGAAAGGTCGCCGCTTCGCCGATCGCGCCGATAGCCCGCCGCCAACGGGAATTAACATCGTCGACGTCGACATTGCCGCCAAAAAGCTGAAGGCTTGAAAACCGGGTGCGTCCCACCTGCTCAAGCGAGCGGCGCAGCTCAGGCTGAAAGACAATGAGCAGCGCCAGAGCACCGTATTGGAACACATAGCGGATCAGAAAGCTCAGCGAGCGCATTCCGGCAAAGGTTGCGACCGCATAAACGCCGACCAACACGGCTAAGCCTTTAACCAGTTGAATGGCACGGGTCTCGCGCACGAGGCGGATGGCCTGATACATTAAATAGGCCACGACCACAATATCTAAAAAGTCTGAAATGCCAAAGGAATTCAGTATTCCCCGTATGTCATAAATCAGGTTGTCCACACGTGCACATCCTTTGCCAAATCATTGTTAAATCTACTGTATTTATTGTACCATAATCGCATGAATATCACAATTATATAAATAAAAACTTTTATCGTATCAATTTTGACCTTGTTCAAAAATAAGGCACACCGCATGGCAGGCGATGCCCTCTTTTTGTCCTGTAAAGCCCAGCCCCTCTTCGGTGGTAGCCTTTATGCCGACCTGTGCTTCGTCAATGCCGCAGGCGGCGGCAATACGGCGGCGCATATCGCTGATATAAGGCGCCAGCTTTGGGGCCTGCGCCAGTATCGTGGCGTCGATATTGCCGACAGAATACCCCTTCTGCGCCAGCATGGCCACCACCTTTTTGAGCAGCGCGATGCTGTCCGCACCCGCATAGGCGGCGTCGCTGTCGGGAAAATGCACCCCAATATCGCCGAGCGCGGCGGCCCCAAGCAGGGCATCCGTCACGCTATGGGCCAAAACGTCGGCGTCGGAGTGCCCAAGCAGCCCGTGCGTGTGCGGCAGCTCAACGCCGCCCAAAATCAGTTTTCTGCCCTCTACAAGCCTGTGGACGTCATAGCCGTGCCCTATTCGCATTCAAAATTCCTCCCGCTGCATCAAAAAAGCCTCTGCGAGGATAAAATCCTCCTCAGTGGTCAGCTTGATGTTTTGATAGTCCCCCGGAGAAAGCGCCACACACGCCCCCAGACTTTCTATAAGCTGGCAATCGTCGGAATACTCTTGCCCGCTTTGTGCAAACGCGCGCAGATACAGCTCTTTTCGGAACACCTGCGGCGTCTGGATCTGCACGAGCGTTTCTCGCGGCAGCGTTTCGGCAACAAAGCCGCCGCTGCGGCGCTTGATGGTATCTTTGGCCGGTACCGCCGCTGTAGCGGCGCCATGTCTGACCGCCGCATTGACGGCCGCGTCTATGACCGCGTCGGTAACAAGCGGCCGCGCCCCGTCGTGGATACAGATATACTGCGCACCGGTAGAGCAGGCGCACACCCCCGCATAGACCGACTGCTGACGCGTAGCGCCTCCCTTAACGATGCTGCGCAGCTTTTTAAAGCCCCGATATTTGACGTCGGCCAGTAGCGCCGGGATATGCGCTTCCCGCGTGACCACCACAATCT
>JAEWMM010000042.1 GCA_023457175.1 Bacillota bacterium
GTGTAAGAAAAGGACGATTTGAGCGCGCTTTTTTTCAGAGATACGCAGGTAAATGTTATTTTGCGGTTTTATTATACCATGAGCGTAGCGAATGGTATAATTTGCGCATCAAAAGGCGGTTGCCCCGTTAAGAGGCGAGCCGTTGCGCATCTTTTCCGGTATAATAGCCGTCTTACGGCTATTATACCACCATATGGTACAATGATGGTAATACCAATGCATAAAAATCGGTGCAGTGCAGGCAGGGTAATCGACGGGTATTTGTGGGTATGTCGGGGTGCCGCGCGTTCTGCCGTGGACTGAAAGATGCACGACGCAAAGCGCGACATGCCTGCGCCTTGTAAAATCCGGCGCAGGACGCCTGAATTCACAGCATGTCCCAATAAGGCCCATACGCAGGGTGATAACTGCTTTGCGGTTATTATACAATAAAATACAAATAAAACGCAACGAAAAGCATAAAAGAGCCATCGTTTTAAGACAAATAAAATATTCACATTAAAATACAGACAAAATGACAGTAGAGCTTGCATTTGGCTATTGTAAATGATGGAGTAACTTGCTATAATATTAAGGAATTGAACAAAATAATAGGGCTTAAATTGTGCTCTATGCACATAGTTGAAGGAGGAGTATTTGTGAGAGGCGTACACACATTCGTCAACGATATCCGAAGGAGCGTTTTTACCGAAATTGCCCGCCTGGCGTACGAAGGCGGGGACTATTCGCGTATTGCGGCGCTGCCTTTTAAAATTATTCCGGGTGAGGTGGCGGCCAACCGTGAGAACATCTTCTTGGAACGCGCCATCGTTGCCGAGCGCTTGAGGCTTGCCATCGGCCTGCCGCTGCGCCCGGTGTCGGAGCATGCGCCGGTCGATGACGGTATCGACGAGAGCGCCATCGCCAGAAAATATTATGACCCGCCGCTGGTCAACATCATTTCGTTTGCCTGCAATGCCTGCCCCACAAAGCAGGTGCGTGTTACCGACGCCTGTCAGGGCTGCATTGCCCACCCCTGTCGCGAGGTTTGCCCCAAGGATGCGGTTAAGACGGTCAAGGGCAACAAAAGCGTTATTGACCAGACCAAATGCATTAAATGCGGCAAATGCATCGAGCAGTGCGCCTATAACGCCATTATTAAGATTGAACGCCCCTGTGCCGCGGCCTGCGGCATGGACGCGATTGAGAGCGACGAGTTTGGGCGCGCCAAAATTGATTACGACAAGTGCGTCAGCTGCGGTATGTGCCTTGTAAACTGTCCGTTTTCAGCCATTGCGGACAAGAGTCAGATCTTTCAGCTGATCCACGCCATCAAGGAAGGGGACGAGGTAGTCGCGGCGGTTGCTCCGGCCTTTGTCGGCCAGTTTGGCGATAAGGCGACGCCCCAGAAGCTGATGGCCGCCATGAAGGCGCTGGGCTTTGCCGATATGGTCGACGTCTCGGTCGGCGCCGACCTGTGCACCATTGAGGAGGCGCACGATTTTATTGAGAAGGTGCCCGCCGAGCAGCCTTTTCTGGCGACGAGCTGCTGCCCGTCGTGGAGCGTCATGGCCAAAAAGCTGTTCCCTGAATTTGCGTCCTATATCTCTATGGCGCTTACCCCCATGGTGCTGACGGCGCGCATGGTCAAAAAGAACCGCCCTAATGCGCGCGTGGTGTTTATCGGCCCCTGCGCCGCGAAAAAGCTGGAGGCCTCGCGCCGCACTGTGCGCAGCGACGTAGATTTCGTTCTGACCTTTGAGGAGCTTCAGGGCATGTTCGACGCCAAAGGCATTGATCTCAACACCATCGAGCCGGTCGAGACAGAGGTATTTGCTGAATCAACCGGCGCGGGACGCGGCTTTGCCGTTTCGGGCGGCGTGGCGGGCGCTGTGGCCCACGCAATTAAGAGCATCGCCCCCGACCGCGAGGTGATGACCGACTATGCCGACGGCCTGCGCGAATGCCGCAAAATGCTGGCGCTGGCCCGGGCGGGCAAGCGCAACGGCTATCTGCTTGAAGGCATGGGCTGCCCCGGCGGCTGCGTGGCCGGTGCCGGCACCATTCAACCCGTTTATAAAAGTGCGGCAAGCGTCTCGCGCTATCAGAGCACGGCGGCGGAGCATAACTCGGTCAACTCCCCTTATGCGGCGCACCTGCACGAGCTGGAGGAATAAAATCACACCGGGGGATACGGGCAAGCGCTTGTAGCCCCCGGTTCTTTATCAAATAAAACTGCGGCAAAGATTGCAAAAACAGCGGTTGTCTCCTATAATACAGTTTATAATAGAGGCATAAAAGGCTTTGGGAGGACTATTTATGGACTACGCACAGGAATCGCTCAAGCTGCATTATGCGCTGCGCGGTAAGCTTGAAACGGTACCTAAGGTTGCCGTCACCGGTAAGGACGAGCTGTCGCTGGCTTATACCCCCGGTGTCGCTACCCCGTGCCTTGAGATACAAAAGGATCCCGATAAAAGCTACGAGCTGACCGGACGCTGGAACACCGTGGCGGTTGTCACCGACGGTTCGGCGGTGCTGGGCTTAGGGGATATCGGCCCCGAGGCGGGCATGCCGGTTATGGAGGGCAAATGCGTGCTGTTCAAGGCCTTCGGCGGTGTGGATGCCGTGCCGTTGTGCATCCGTTCGCAGAGGGTGGAAGATATTGTAAATGTCGTAGCGCTCTTGGCGGGCAGCTTTGGCGGCGTCAATCTGGAGGATATTGCCGCGCCCCGCTGCTTTGAGATTGAGCGCCAGTTAAAGGCGCGCTGCGATATTCCGATATTTCACGACGACCAGCACGGCACCGCTGTGGTGACGCTGGCCGCCCTGATCAATGCGTTGAAGCTGACCGGCAGAAATATGCAGGAGATCAGCGTCGTTACCAGCGGCGCGGGCGCGGCAGGCATTGCCATCATCAAGCTGCTGATGGCGATGGGACTTAAGGACGTCGTCATGTGTGATCGCCACGGCGCCATCTACGAAGGCCGTTCCGATCTCAACAGCGAAAAGCAGGAGATGGCCAAAATCTCAAATAAGCTCGGCAAGCGGGGCACGCTGGCCGAGGTGCTGCGCTGTGCGGATGTGTTCATCGG
>JAEWMM010000043.1 GCA_023457175.1 Bacillota bacterium
GCTTGAGCGCGCGATTGACAGCTACGGCGCCGACCCGCTCAGAGCCAAGGATCTGGTCGTAAAGGCCGACAAAAAGCGCGCCGTCTACTACACCCATTTTACCGGAGAAAAATGGGGCGCGGCGGAAAACTACCATGTTACAGTCGACACCGCACGTCTGGGGCTTGACGGCACGGCCGAAACGCTGGCGTCGATTGCCCAACAGATGGCAAAGCCGTGCTGAAAACCCGACATTAAGAGCCGGATGCGGACACCACGCTACCGGCGGCAGGCGCTTTTATAAGCGTCGGCCTGCCGCTTCTTGGACGATCAAAATTGAGACTGCCACGGCAGTCTCAATTTTATAGGCTGTATAACCGATTAACGTCAAAACCGTCCGTCGTTGCAACCTGTTTTTTGCGCCGCCGCGTTATCTCCCCGCCTGAGCGGTCTGCCTTGCGCACACGACAAAGTATCCGTGCAAATGCAAGGCCGCTTTTGCGGTTATGAATTACTTCGGGTATATCAACCGACCCTCATTCCATTCAGTAATAGCTCTGCAAAAGGCAGCCGCCTCTTTTTTGGCCAATGCCAAATTGTGCAGCCTGAAGTTTCCGCACTCCACCTTCAGTGCGCCGGGTATTTGCCCGTCATAGTCGCGGACAAAACGCATTCCCTCGGAAATAACCGAAACGGCCTTAGCGGGCGCCACGCCCTTTAGAATCAGGTAAAAGCCGGTCAGGCAGCCCATCGGCCCAAAGTAGACCACCTGACCGCCAACGTCGCTGGAGCGCACCCATGTGGCAAAAATATGCTCGATGGTATGCGCCGCCTCCGGGCTTAAATAGCTGTCCGCATTGGGGTAGTGATAGCGAATATCATAGGTGATAATATCGCCAAAGTCGATACGGGAGGTATATATTCCGGGCGTCAGCGTATCATGGTTTATGCAAAAGCTCGCGATCTTTTCCATATATTTTCTCCTTTTCAAAAATGCTTTTTACCGTGCGGTCGCAGCCGTCAAACCGCCTATTCCCGCCTTTGTGCTCGTCATATTTTAATTTGAAATAACCTATAATGGTATTAAAGCGTGGTGAGCAAAATGAGTGACGCAGCCTCAAATTCAACGAATCAAGCGAATGGGCAGGGCGGCGCACAGCAAGCGAACAAAGCCCATTCAAAATCAAATTCCTGCGCAGGTCACAATGTGGTGGCCTACCCTCAGGACGTTCTGCTGGCCTCGGTCACACTTGCGCTCACCCTGACCCAGGGGCGCAGCCAATATGAGGTAGAAACGCTGATCAACCTCTTTTCGCTGACGACCGATAACCTTCAGGCAATACTGGCCCAGATGCTTATTAACCGCAAGGTGCAGGCCGACCTTGAAACAATTATCTAGCCCTTTTATACTATGCCCCAGCCGCAAACCGCGCCGCGGTATGGCAGCTTAACCGCAGAGCGGCTATTATACAATGCGCGCAAGCGAATGGTATAATTTGCGCATCAAAAGGCGGTGGCCGCGTTAAGCGGCGCGCCGTTGCCGTCTGCTTGCGCCCGCAGTCTAATGCCCATGCGCCACAGCGTTTTTCCCAAACGGGCATAAGGGCGGGCCGCCTCCCACGCCTCGCACAGCGTGATGCGCGGGCAAAAGCCGCCTGCTTTGTTTCTACCATAGCACAAATTGAATATCTTTTCAATCGCAGCGCCAATCGAGGCATTGTTTATCCGCATTGCAGCATAGGATTTTATAAACAGTCTGCGGCAGCCACTGCCGCCGGATGAAAGGAGCTTGCCGCAATGCAAAACTGTAATTTTCAATCCTGTCGGCAGGGGGCGGCGTTGCCGCTTGACCCCGACAGCGTGATTACCCCTTCGGCCGGAACGGCTCAGCAGCAGCCGGCTGTTTCTCCGCTTGTGCAGGCAACGCCGCCGGGCGGCGAGACCGCCGTCGCCCCGGCGCTGAGCAGCGAAAACGGCAGCCCCCCGCCCGGGCAACAGCCCTGCGGGTCAAACGGGCTCTGCCTGCCCCAGCCCTATCCCAATGCAGCTGCTAATGCCGAAAACGAGCGCTACGCCCGCATTATTCGCAATAGCTTTGCGGGACGTGAATCGGCGCTGACCGCCATGATGACCTATCTTTATCAATCTATCCGCTTTGGCGACTGCGCCGACGACCTGCGTGAAACGCTCTGGGGCATTTCGATGTGCAAAATGTATCATATGCGGCTGCTGGGCGAGCTGCTCCTGTCGCTTGGCGGCGAGCCCAAATATTTTTATTGCACGCCGCCCAACGCCAATTCCGGCACCTGGTGGTCGGCCCAGCCCGCCGTCATGACCTATTCCAAAAATCTGGGCGACGCGCTCAGAGCGGCGATTGAGGCTGAAAAAGCCGGTATTGAGGAGCATAAGAGCACCATCAATTATGTGGATGACCAAGGCGTATGCACCCTTTTAAAGCGCATTGTACTGGATGAAGAATACCATTTAAAGATATTGACCGAGCTGTACAAACGCTTTTGCAGCTGACCGGACGACGCCGTAAGGCGCCGCCGTCCGCGCCCGACCGCTTCTTCTGCGCGCGATCATAAAAGGTCGAAAAAATTCATGCCGGCGCACAACGGCAGATTGGATGATAAAATGAAGCTTAAATATTTGCTTTCGGCTGCGGCGCTGTTTTTTCTGCTGTCATACATCGGCGTATGGCTGAGTATGATTCTGCTGGATAAGCACAAGACCGCCGAATCAATTTCAAAGCCGCCCATGTCGGTGAGCGTGTCCTCCGAACCGCCCGGTGAATCGGAGGAAATGGTCAGCGGCGATATTATCGACCCTTCTTCGTCCGAAGTGCCGCAAAACGACCTGTTTGCCAAATCGGGCTTTGAAATTTCAGACACAAACGTCTATCCGGGCGAATATCTGGTGCTGACCGCTTACGGCATCGAAAACCCGAACGGCATCACAATCCAAAACCCCTTTGGCAAAGCGCCGCAGTTTTTTAAGGCGGACGGCCACCTCACCGCGCTGTTGCCGGTAAAATATACCTACGAGCCGGGGGAATACATGCTCACAGCCGAGGGCGGCGGCTATAACGAAACGTTTGCCATCAGCCTGCTCTCGAAGGAGTGGCAGACTCAGAATTTAACGGTGGATGAATCGGTCACCTCCGAAACGATTGAAAGCACCGCGGCAAACAACGAATATTTTTCCAAGGTACAGCCCAAGAAAGCGCTTTTTGAAGACGCGCCCCTGTGGGAGGGCGCCTTTATCCAGCCCGTCGAGGGGAGAATTACCACCGAATTCGGCATGCTGCGCACCGTCAACGGCGTTCCGTCCGACCGGCACGGCGGCGTTGATATTGCTGCCGAGCGCGGCACGCCGATTAAGGCGGCCAACAGCGGCAAGGTGCTTTTTGCCGAAAAAATAGCGCTTACCGGCAACACCGTCTGCATTGAACACGGACTGGGTCTGAAAACCTGGTACTACCACATGGATTCGCTCGACGTAAAAGCCGGCGACATGGTTAAAAAGGGCCAGACTATCGGCACGGTGGGCAGCACCGGCTTCTCGACCGGGCCGCATCTGCACTGGGCCGCCTCGGTCTTTGACGTCTATATCAACCCCTGGACGCTGGTCGCCGCCGCACCGCAGCTTTAATATTGCGTTAAAAAGCAGACGGCTTGGCGTCAGCTTTCAGTTGCGCCTGCGTCTCAGCAGCAGGCGCCGGCGCGCTGTCCGCTTTGCCCTTGCAAACAAAGATCTGCGCGCCGAGCTGTTTTATTTTTGATGTAACCGCTTATGATCACCAATTATGAATAGATTCACACCGAAGGGGGCCCGTAAAAGCACGACGCTTACGGGTCCCCTGTTATTTCCTTTCACATTTTTTTCACGATGTCTTGCATTTATTTTGAAAAAATGCTATCTTATATGTACTATGTGATTTAATACGCATATTCATTGTAGCTGATATGCCACTAAGATTGAATGCTTGCAGATTTTGCCCCGCAAGAGCGATAAGGCGTACGGGCCTGACCTGCGCGGCCTTGCGAAACGACGCAAAGACGGAAAGTATGCGGCAAAAACACCCATTTTTAACGGGATATCGGTATTACACAGGAAAGGAACACAACATGCTGGAAAATAATCAGGCTGCGCCGGTCTGTGTCGCAGAGCCCACCGGCGCTCAGGCCGAAAAGAGCAAGGAGATTGCGCATTTTACCAAAAAAAGGCCGAAAAAGAAAATCTGGATTATGGCGATTGTCGTACTGCTGGCCGCCGCGTTGGCGCTCAAGCTGTTTCTGCCCAAGGATACACGGCCGGTCGTCTCGACGAGCCCCGTTTCAAGGGGCAGCCTTGAAAACCGCATCACGCTCAACGGCACGGTGGAAAGCGACGCCGCTTCCCGCATTTATTCGACCGAGACCGGGTTGATCACCGCCGTTAACGTCAAGGTGGGCGATCAGGTGGTCGCCGGCGATATTCTCTGCCAGCTCGACACCACCGATCTGGAGCGATCGATCAGAGTTCAGCAGCTGGCGATTAACAACGCCGTCAAAAAAGCTGAGCTGACGCTTGCCGAAAGCCAGGCCGACTACCAGAACCTGCTCGACGACCTGCAAACCGATAAATATGCCGAGCTGATCAGCGCGCAGCAGACGCTCAACTACGCCCAAAGAGAATACACCGACGCGCGGCGGGCGCTTGACGAGCATAAGGATGAGCAGGAATATGCCGACGAGCAGATGAACAAGTTTGAACGCGCGCTGAATCTGACGCGAATAGAGCTCTCCCGCGCGAAAAAGGCCTATAACGACGCGCTGAAATCCGGCGTTGGCGTCCCGGAGGCCAACGCCGCCCTACAGGAAAAGGAGCTTGCCTACGACGCCGCCTACAAAGCGTGGGACGACGCCAACGACGAATACGGCGACGATATCACCGTTTACAGCAAGGAGTACCGCCTCGCGCGCCTAAAATATAACGACGCGCTCGAAAATAAGGAGACGGTGGAGCGCAATGCCACCCGCCGCCTTGTGTCGTTAAAAAACGCCATTGAAATAAACGCCATTTCCGCCGACATGACCGGAGAGCAGCTGACGCTCGAAAAGCTCCAGCAGTCTCTGGCCGATTCCACCGTAAAATCTCCCATCACCGGCACCGTCACCGCGGTGTATGCCCTCGCGGGCATGCCCGGCAACGGCCTCTTGTTTGTAATTGAGAATACCGAGCAGCTCGTGGTTAAAACCTCGGTGCGCGAATACGACGTCGCCGCGCTGCGCGAAGGTATGCCCGCCGTTATGAAGAGCGACGCCACCGGCGAACGCGAATTTAACGGCGAGGTGATGCGCATTGCGCCGGCCGCCGCAAAAACAGCCGACGGCAGCACCGCCGCAAAAAATGGCGGCACCGTCGAGTTTGAAGCCGAGGTCTCGCTGCCCGAGGCCGGCAGTTTGCTGCGCATCGGCATGAATGTGCGCCTGAATATCATTCTGGAAAAGAAGGACGATGTGCTCTCGGTGCCCTATGACGCGGTAACCACCGACGAGAACGGCGGCGATGTCGTCTATGTCGCCCGCGCCGGTGAGGACGGCGGCTACACCGTGCAGGCGGTGCCGGTTGAAACCGGCATGGAAACCGACTTCGCTATTGAGGTCAACGCCGAAGCGCTGGCACAAGGCGACCTGATCATCACCGACCCCGGCAGCGTCGCCCCCGGCGACGCCATCCGCCTCACGCCGGGCAGCACGGAGAATGTGTAATGGAGCAGAACCGTAACGTCATGATCGGTATGCAGGGCATCATCAAGCGCTTTTACATCGGTCGGCCCAACGAGCTGACCATCTTAAAGAACATAGATCTCACCGTGTACGAGGGGGAGTTTGTCTCGATTGTCGGCGCCTCCGGCTCGGGAAAATCGACGCTGATGAACATTATCGGCGCGCTCGACCGTCCGACCGAGGGCAGCTACGACCTTGACGGCGTACCGATGCGGGACGTGCCGGACGACCGGCTTTCAGAGATCCGCAACCGCAAGATCGGCTTTGTGTTCCAGACCTTTAACCTGATACCGCGCACCAGCGCGCTCTCAAACGTTGAGCTGCCGATGCTCTACGGCGGCATGCCGCGCGCAAAGCGTCTGGCCCGCGCCAGAGAGCTGCTCTCACAGGTGGAAATGAGCGACCGCATGAAGCACATGCCCAGTGAGCTTTCGGGTGGGCAGAAGCAGCGCGTTGCCATTGCGCGCGCCATGGCAAACGACCCGGCCATCATTCTGGCCGACGAGCCGACCGGCGCGCTCGATTCCACGACCGGGCGGCTGGTGATGGATATTTTCCACCGGCTGCACCGCGAGCAGGGCAAAACCATTGTTCTGATCACCCATAACCCCGAGCTGGCCGCCGAGACGCAGCGCATCATTACGCTCTCAGACGGTAAAGTCATCAGACAAGAACAGGGGGTGCGCTGACATGCTGTTACAGGAGAATATCCGCCTTGCCGTCAACGGGCTGTTAGCCAACAAAATGCGCGCGCTCTTAACCATGCTGGGCATCATCATCGGCATTTCGTCGGTCATCGCCATCGTCACGGT
>JAEWMM010000044.1 GCA_023457175.1 Bacillota bacterium
GGAGTTTGTTTTCATATAGCACCATGGGTTAATTTAACCGGTATGGGTCGGTGCAATGACTTTTGTCACTTACCGGCCGGGGCGGCTTGACTATCTGCGCCGTTATAACATGGACGCCGACAAAAGGTAGATGCAAAAACCGTTAGCGGCAGCAGGCGGATTTAAGCCCGCTGCCGGCGTACGTTCTTGGGATACTTTCAACCCAAGGCCATTATTACGCCTTTTATTCAGATACAAGCCGCTTTTCGCCCTCAATCTGCTGGATAGCCGCAATATCTTGCGTTACCTCCAGCACGCCGAGGTATTCGCCCTCTTCATCCCGCACCGCGAAATAGCGAATATAAATATATTTGCCGCCCATTTTGATCCAAAAGTCCTCGTGGTCCTTTTTGCCCGACTTCAGATCGGCCACGATACCCTCAACGATGTGCACGCTCGCCGGCGGGTGGCAGTTGGCAACCTCTCGCCCGATAATGGCTTTGGTGCGGGGAAAAACGCGCTCGGCAGCCTGCGAGAAGTAGCGCACTGTATCGTCCTTGCCGACAAAAGTAATATCGATAGGAAGCGTATTGAGCAGATGGGTTAGCTCGGTCACCGACAAAAAGCCGGTGGGAAGCGAAATGTCGCCGCGCTCCGGCAGCGTTGGGGGCGGCGCCGCGTCGGCTGCCGCTTGGGGCTGCCATGCGGGCGGCGCGTCGATCAGGCAGTAGCCCAGCTCGGCGCTTTCGTCTTCAATATTCTTCCATTCCTGCGGCGTCAGCGTTTGAAGCAGCATCGGCAGAAGGATATTCTCCTCTTTAAAAATCATTTCCTCAATGCGGGTCAGCGCCTCTTCAAGCTTTTCCACCACTGCCGTATCGCCCGACTGGGCCAGTGCGGATGCTTCCTTAATCAGAGCGCGTATTTCGTCGTCGACGCCCCACATAACCTTGGGCGGGGCGGTAATGCCGTATTGCTCCATGTAGGGGAAGAACAGGTTTTCCTTGCGCAGGTAATGCCGGTCAAGCTGCTTGAGGGGCTCAATTTCTGCGGCGAGCTCGGCGGCCGACCGCTCATGATTCATAAATGCTTTGAATGCCGGACGTATCCGCTGGGCAATCAACCGTTCGAGTGCACGGTTTTCCGCTTTGAGCGTGTGGGCGGGGTGACCGGACGGCAGCGCATCGTCGTCCGACGCGTGAATTTCCTCAATGCTGCCTTTAAAAACGGCGGCATGGACATCACAAAGGCGCTGCACCTCGCTTACCGGCACGCCCTCCGTAATCAGCGCCTGCTCCGCCTCCGAGATTTCAGAAGCGGAAACGCCCGAGAAGGCCCGGTCAAATTCCTGTTTTACATCGTCGACGGTCTGGCCCGAATGCAGCTTGCGCAAAAGATCCTTGATTACGTTCTTGCGGTATTCCCGGTTATTTATTTCCTGACTCATATTTATGCCTCCTGTTCGTCGACCGGCAATTCGTTTCCGGCCAGTTGTTGCTTTATCTTGTTCATATCCGGCTTTTTAAGTGTTGCACCCCTGAAAATTGTCATGAGCCGCGCCGCGTTGATCGGTATGCCGACTTAGCCTTATTCTTTAAATCCCTATCCGCCAACAGACTCGTCGATTGATTCAGGCTGATACTCTTGGTTTAATATCATTCAGCGACCGTTTGGCCATACGCCTCGCACCGGGCGCGGGCGTCGTCGTCGGGCATCCAAAGCGTGCGAATTCCCTCGTCCTTTACGTTAAAACCGGCGTCCGCAAGCGCGCTGCTAATCTGCCCAACCGATTCACCGCTCCAACCGTAGCTGCCGAAGGCCGCTCCGTTTTTCTTTGTGAACCGCAGCCCCTTCATCATTTCCAGCAGTCCGGCGATGGAATGCAGGATGCCCCTGTTGATGGTGGAGGAGCCGATCAAAACCGTCTTTGAGCGGAAAACCTCGGTAATAATATCGTTTTTATCCTGTTTGGCTGCGTTCATCAGCTTAACGGTCACATCCTGGTCCCGGCTGCGAATGCCGGCGGCGATAGCTTCGGCCATTTGACCCGTCGCGCCCCACATGCTGTCGTACACGATGCTGATTTGATTCTCCTGATAAGAATCGGCCCATTTCAAATAGGCCTGCACGATCTGCGTCGGCGATTCCTTCCATATCACGCCGTGGCTCGGGCAGATCATGTCCACCGGCAGATTGAAGCTCAGCACTTCTTTAATTTTTTTGATGACCAGCGGTGAAAACGGCGTCAGTATATTGGCGTAGTATTTAATCGCCTCGGCATACAGCTCGGCGTTATCCACCGCGTCGTTATACAGCGATTCGGTGGCGTAGTGCTGCCCGAACGCATCGTTGGAAAATAATATGTTTTCGCCGGTCAGATAGCAGAACATGCTGTCCGGCCAATGCAGCATGGGCGCTTCCACAAAGATGAGCTTTGTGCTGCCCAGCTCCAGCGTGTCCCCGGTTTTAACCGTAACAAAATTCCAGTCCTGATGATAATGCCCTTTCAGCGATTTTACCGCGTTGGCCGTGCAGTATATGGGCGTATCGGGTATATACCGCATCAGCTCCGGCAGCGCGCCGCTGTGGTCGATCTCAGCGTGGTTGGCAATGATGTAATCGATGTCCTCAAGCGCGATCTCCTGCGACAGGCTGCGGACAAAATCCTTGTCAAACGGCCTCCAGACCGTATCGATCAGAACATTCTTTTCGTCCCTGACCAGATAGGAATTATAAGAGGACCCCCTTCGCGTCGAGTATTCATCGCCGTGAAATTTCTTGAGTTCCCAATCTACCTTGCCGACCCAGGTTACCTTGGAAGTGAGCGCCTTTCCCATGTTGAAACCTCCTTTGTTTTACTAAGTAACTCTAGTATAACCCAACTGGCCGCCAATTCCAGTTGTAAATACAACAAAAGGAAAAATTTATCTGTTATTAGGCCCTTTTATTGAAAGATACTGCCGTAGTTTGGCCAATAATTTACGATGACGTTCAAAATTCAATCTGTTTACAGAGCGCTAAGCTGATGAAGTATCAGAAAGAAGAACCCATGAAACACATTGCAATCCTGTCCGATACCCATGGCCTGCTGCGGACAAATGTCTTGTCTGAGCTGGCTGCGGCTGATTACATCATCCACGCCGGCGATATCGGCGCCCCATATATTGCCGGGTGTATGCGAACTCTGGCAGAGACCTATGCGGTGCGCGGCAACAACGACAAGGACTGGGCAGAACCCCTGCCCGAAAGCCTTACCGTCACAATTGAGGGTGTGCGCTTTTTTATTGTCCACAATAAGAAGGATATCCCAAAAGGCTTAGCTCATGTGGATGTGGTGGTCTATGGACATTCCCACAAATACACCTCAGAGGTTGTCGACGGCGTGTTGCTGCTTAATCCCGGCAGCTGCGGAAAACGGCGCTTTAATCTGGAGCTTACCATATGCCGCATGACGGTGGACTCAGGGCGTTACCGGCATGAAAAAGTGGAGATTCCTCCATAATATCTTCAAAGGCAATTCCGGCCATTGAGCAACAATGGTATTTATAAAGAAATGACCACCGGCATGTAGCTGATGGTCATTTCTTATTCTGCTTATATCTCTATCATTAAAGATCAATAACTAGATCGGACACTAAAACAAAGGCGCGGCAATGGCGGAAGCCTTTCGTTTTTTTAATATCTTCTTCTCTCTAATATCCTTAGCTTATGGGGCGGCAAAACCTGCTTGCCGACTAGCCGAAAATCTCTTGCCGTCGCAGAATACGCCCCGCGCGAAGGCTGTGCCGCGCAGATTGCATGATGCCGTCGATCCGATCGAGCTCTTTTAGCAGCGCCTTTTCCTCCGGGCTGGTTTCAAGCACGGCGTGAATGCCGCCGTTTCGGATGACGACGCGTCTGTCCGCCATCAGGGCCAGCAGCGGATCGTGGGTTGCCATGAGCACAATTTTGTCCTGTGAGACAAGAAGCTCCAGCGCTTTTTTGCGGTCGATGCCCGCATTTTCTATTTCGTCGATCAGCACAATGGGGGAAGCGCTCAGCACCGCCGTATCGGCAATCATCAGCGCACGGGACTGGCCTCCGCTGAGGCTGGTGACCGGCGTGTCGGCCGAAAAGGCCTCTCCGGCCAGTCGGTTGGCTTCCTCAAGGATGCGGACAACGAGCTTATCGGCGTTTTCCACCATGCGGCTTTGGGCGTGCAGCTGTAAAAATTCGCCCGCGCTGACGTCCATGACAAAATTCATGTTCTGAGAAAGCTGCGCCACCAGCTTGTTGTGGGGGGAATAGCGCCATTTTGGGTCGGGCGGTGCATCGTTGATAAGAATGCTGCGCCCGGTGGGGGTATCTCCCTGCGCCGCCCACTCAATATCTGCGAGTAGACGGCTTTTACCCGAACCGGTGGGCCCCACGATCGAAACAATCTGAGAGGGGAGAATGACCAGCTCTTTAAAGGCTTCCGGCGCGCCGCTTTTATCCTGACCCGGCAAAATGGTCAGGGAATTGACCGCCCGGCTATTTTCAATTCCCAGAAAGGCCGACATTTGGCTGATGTAGGTGTCCAGCTCAAAGAGCAGCGCTTTGGCGTCTATCGCCTTGTCCTCAAGCGCTTCTTCATCGAACCGCGCCAGATATTCCGCAAAGGTCAGATGCTCACAACCGGCGATATCCAGTCGGTTCTGCTGCAAAAAGTCGACGACAAAGGGGTATTGCGCCAAAAGCTGCGCCAGCGTTATCTGCTTCATCGTTCATCCTCCCAAGACATTTTCTTGGTGTTGCCCAGTTGGTAGCTTTCGCCGATGCGGGTTTCGCCCAGACAATAGGAGCACATGGCCGAAGGCATGGGAAAACGCAGCTTCATGCCTTGCACGGTTTTCAGCGCCTGCGTCTCATCATAGAGCAGCGTGCTAAGCTCATACGCGCCCTGACCGCTCAGGCCGTTGACGTGCAGCACCATCGCCCTTGGATTGACCGCGCTGACCCGTGAGGCAAAAACCTCGCGTTCCGCCTGAGAGACCACATCCCCCTTGGTAATGACCACAATGTCGGCGGATTTGAGCATGGGCCCTATTTTTTTAGGCGTATTGATGCCCGAAAGATTGTCGATGACACAGATGCCCTTGACGCCCACAAGATACGGCGAACAACGATTGCACAGACCTGCCGATTCGGTAATCAGCAGGTCAAGCTTTTCCCGGGTGCCCCATTGGACGACATCCTCGATGTTGGAGGCGAAGAAATGGTCGGGGCAAAGCGCGCCCGAAAGCCCTTTCTTGACCGGAACGCCCGCCTTTTCATACAGCAGGTCGTCGTCGGTGTGCAGGCAGTCGAACTTGACCACGCCCACCGAGAGCCCCCGCTTCTGAAAGGAGGCAATCGTCTTTAAAATGACCGAGGTTTTGCCGGAAGAGGGCGGGCCGGAAAAAATCATCAGGTTCATCCCACACCTCCCGCCGCGTCAAAGAAGATATGCGCCGTCTTTGCCAGCAGCGCGCCGATGTCATGGCTGTGAATATAATCCCAGCCCGGCCACAGGAAGGTCTGCTCCGCCGAGAGCCCGTTGTCTACCTCCGGGTGGGTGGAAGGAAATTTGCCGTTTGCCGAGAGCACCTCGCCCATTTCTTTGGAGGAAAGAAAATCGACCAGCGGCTGCGATTTTTCGCGCGAGGACGCCTTGGTAAGCAGAAAAATGGGGCTGACAATCGCGCCGTCCTTGGGCCATACGGCGCGCATAGGCCCGCCTTCCTTCGCCATCCAGCTAAAGAAGTACGGCATAACGGTGATCACCGGCGCGTCGTCCTGCTTTCTGCCCGCGGATTTGATCATCTGCGCAGGGTGCATACTGGTGCGCAGCCCCCGTCCAAGCTTGGACACGCCCTCCTCGCCGTATCTGCTGTAAATACCCAGCAGCACGGCGTTGAACAGATCGAGATCCTGCATGGGCAGCGCAATGGTATTGCCAAATTCGGGGCGCATCAGGTCGGCCCAGCTTTCAGGAAAGGGGCGGTCGCCCAAAAGTTCGGTGTTCACCATAAAGATGGCGGGCACCACGCCGATGATCGAATACTGGCGCCGGGGGTCTTTCAGGTCGATGGCGTCGTTGTCAAAGCAGCGGTTGAGGCGCTGCATACCGGTCAGATCGGCGAAAACGCCCTGCCGCATATACCTGTCCGCCAGCTTTTGATCAAAGAACAGGCTAAACCCTGCCGAGAGATAGACGTCGGACAGACCAAAGGCGTCCGCCTCGCCGGACAGAAACTGTTCCCGCAGCCAGTCAAGTCCCATGCTGGCGGCCTGTAGCTCGTAATTCACCTTGGTTTTCTGTCGGCTCAGCCAGCCGTCGAGCTTTTCGAGCAGTTGAACGCGTATCGGGCAGGGCAAAACGCCGGACAGCTTTAGTTCTCCGGACGGCTCGTTCTGCCGCGCCTCGCCAAGCCCTGAGGACAGCGCCGGCTTCTGCTGCGCAATGGTTTCGACCATCTGGCGCTCAAAAGCCGCCGGGTCAAAATGCTTGCTGCGCACCGCGGTTTCGACAGAAATGGTTTTGCCGATGGTTTTGCGCATCATGTCGTTGCGCAGATTTTCAAAACCGTTGGCGGCCAGCAGCTCAATCAGTTCAGGATACCGCTCGGTCACGTCAAAGACCTTATCGGAAAGAGAAAAATAAGGATTCATAGAGAACACCTCCTGTATCGTTTTGTTCATGCCGCACAATCGGCAAGGCTTATATTTAAACGCTTAAATCGCAAAGATATTTTTCAGATAATTCTTTGAGCCATTGCAAACAGGTCTGTTGTATTTTGTCTTTTTCGGCATTTTTTTCAAAGCGTGCAACCTGCGCGTCTATTTCTTCAAGAACATTGCCGGACAGGTTTTTCTCGGCATAGGCATAAACAACCTGATTTTCCTTGTCAATATGACGCTGCAGCAGGTTGGCATAGCCGATTGCCTCGGCCAGAATGTTGAGTTTATATTCGGTCTGGGGCGTTTTTTTATATAGGCCCAGCATTTTCTCCAGCTCTGCAATATGCAGCCGGCCGAGATCGTGCTCCACCAGCATGCCATGCTTAATCAGATTAACGCCCACCTGACCTAAGCGTTCGAGCATTTCTTTAAATAGAATTTGCTCCTCCTTGCCATGGTGGTGCTTGTCGGCATAAGTTCGGGCAAAGGCAATCATTTTGTAAAAATCGCCGTCGTCTATTTCCTGTCCCTCTAAAATGCCGCAGCAAGCCTTGCGCATGACAGCAAGCAGCTTTAGGATATGATCATGTTCTTCCACCATTAATTTGACGCTATACATAGTGCTTCACCTTCCTGTAATCTCGAATTGACCGTTTTCCAATGCCTGAAACCGGAGCGCGCTGTGCGCAAGCATGCCTTCTATTATCTGGGTACGAAGCGTGTTATATACGGCAATGTCGCCGCCGACCCGATCCCAGTATTCACGGTGAACGCACTGGGTCTGCCGCCAGGCAACGCGGCCTGCGCCTTGCGCCAGAATGCTGTTGACATGATCACAGGGCATACCGTTGAGCAGCGTATCCTCAAGAGCCCTAAAGGCGGCGTTTGCGTCGGCAACATTTTCTAACGTATGACGTTCGCCAAAACGGTAGGCCGATTGCTTAAGAACGGCAAGCCGGGACGCGTCTGCTTTGAGCAGTTTGGTCACGAGGTAGGCCAACCGTATTTCGCTCACGCCTATTCTCTGGTGCAGCCAGCCGTGAATGTTACCCTGATC
>JAEWMM010000045.1 GCA_023457175.1 Bacillota bacterium
ACACTCCTGATTATGTTATTATAGCATGCCAATAGCCGTTGTAAAACCGTTAGGGTCATGCAACGATGGAAATACGCGTCTATTTTCTGAGCAGGGCATATTCACACAGCCGAAAATAAAGAATACCCACAAAAAACCGGACGGCAGATTACGAACCGACCGGCGCCCTATGCGCGCCGCTTGGGACATCGGGCGGCTCTAATATTATAGCTGATTAGCGCCAAAACCGCACAATCTTTTACCCGCCTGCGGGTTCTTGCCGGTAAAAATATATTTCCCTCTTATTTAAAGGTATTTTGTATTGTCTTATTACCTGCCCGGCTATATAATAATATTGTCTCCTGCTTTTTGGGTGTATAAAATTCCGGCTTCTGCGCTGGAGCGCGGCGCTTTTAAAGGCCGCAGGCCGCATCCGCCTTGCGATCTCCCCAAAAAGCGGCGCATATAATACACATCGGGAAGGAAGATGATCGGATGTTATTTTTAAAATCGAAAAACGAAAAGAAAAACGCGCCAAAAGCAACGCCCGGCGTAAAAGCGCCGCACACAGCCACCAAAATAAAGAGCGCAAGGGATGCCAACCACAAAGCGGCCGATATTTTTAAAGGCGTTTTTCAGATTGCGACCATGGTCAGCGATTTTGAGCTCCGACTCGCCTTTTTGGGGGATAAGATCAAGCGTTCCTCCGTTAATCTGAGCAATATGTTTTCAGAAGTTGCGTCCTCCTCCGAAGAAATCTCAACCTCTACGTCTCAGATTGTCGATGCCAACTCCGAGCTTTCGGATATGATTGGGCATATCTCGCAGGATGCGGCGCTGCTTAATCAAAACACCGAAAAAAGCAACGAAATTCTAAACAGCATCAAGGCTGAAAATCTGGAGATGATGGGCTTTTCCAAGGATATGGATCAAAGTGTCGGCGACCTGCTTGTTGTCATACATAAAATCAACGAGGCGGTTAAGGGCATCAACGATATTTCTGATAAAACCAAGCTTTTGTCGCTCAACGCCTCGATCGAAGCCGCCAGAGCCGGCGCCGCCGGCAAAAGCTTTGCCGTTGTAGCTGAAGAGGTTCGGATGCTGTCTGAAACAACCAAAAAGCTGACGCTCAATATCGACGCGCTGCTTGCGGAGATGAACGGCGCTTCAAACCGGAGCAAGAGCAGCGTTGAAAAAACGATAGACGCCATCAGCAGGGTCAGCGGCAGCATCGAAAACGTCTCGGGCGTTATGGCGGCCAGCACCGAGGCGACCGCCCATATCACCGACCGCATTTCAGAGGCGGCTCAAACCAGCCGGCGCATCAGCGATTCGCTGCAGGAATCCTCCTCCGCGCTGGAATCGGTCAATAACGACATTCAAAACCTCTCAAAATCAGCGGAAGATCTTAAGCGCATCAGCGATAATATCAACGATATCTCCGTATCGGTCGGCAAAATAGAAACCAAAATCAACGATATGGCCGTCGCCTCGGGCGAAATGGTCAACAGCAGGCTGTGCGGCCTTTCAAACGAGGATTTTATCGAGACGGTTGAAAACGCGATTAAGGCGCACGCCGCCTGGGTGGTCAATGTCAAGAAAATGACGCGCGACATGTCGGTTATCCCCATTCAAACCGACGAGCATAAGTGCGGCTTCGGCCATTTTTATTACGCGGTCAAGCCTTCGTCCGAAAAGCTGACGGGACTTTGGGAGAGCGTCGAAGCACTGCACCACGACCTGCACAAATTGGGCGACGTCGTCATCGCCGCGGTCAAGGCTCAGGATTCGGGGCGCGCCCGCGCCAAGGTGGCCGAGGCGGAAAAGCTTTCGGGCGCTATTATTGAAACGTTCCAGCAGATGATTAAAATTGCCAAGGAAATGAGCGCGTTAAACGAGTTGGTTTTCTAAACCCGCCGCATGCCGGGCAGCGGCTCAAGCATGAACTCATAGTCAGCAAAAAACACCGGAAACCTGACACCGCGTCGGTTTCCGGCGTTTTTAATTTGGGTAAAAGCTTCTGTCGGCCTTGAATAGTAAACCAACCTCGAAGATAGCCGCAGGCTTGGCAGAAATATTTTGTACCCGCCAAGGACGACGAACAGCCATGCGGCAATGCGCAAAATTGCGGTTAAACTTATTGTTAGGATGCTTGGATAAACCTTTAAGTTCAACGCATGCAAGCAAGCTGGCGTTATCAATCGCGTGATGCGTCATACTGCTGTAAATTCTTAATCTGTTTGACTGCAAACCGACCGGTTGTTTACGGCGCTTAACCGGGAACCTGATAGCCCTTGTGTTCTACCAGACGCACCAACATCTCGACGATGTCGGGGTGGTACAATATGCCGCGGTTTGTTTTAATCTCATCGAGCGCCGCCGCCATGCCTAAAGCGGGTCGGTAGGGCCGGTGTGAGGTCATCGACTCAAAGACATCGGCCGCCGCTAAAATATATGCCTCGGGCAATATTTCTTCGCTGCGCAGGCCATACGGATAACCGCTGCCGTCATAGCGTTCATGATGCTGGCGGACGATCTGCGCCGTGGGTAAAAGAAACGGAATATCCTTTAATATTTCATAGCCCGATTCCGGATGGCATTTGATCAGCGCAAACTCTGAGGCGGTCAGCTTCGCAGGCTTTGCCAGCAGCTCGCTGGGGATACCGATTTTCCCGATGTCGTGGACAATACCGGCGCGGAAAATCTGCTCGCAACGCGTCTGGTCCCAGTCCATCTCCTGCGCAATGGCCAGTCCGATCAGGGCGACACGCCGTTGATGCCCCGAGGTGTATAGATCTTTCTGCTCGACCATATTGGCAATCGCCAGCATCGTCCCGTCCATGGCGTCTTCGAGCTGTCTGGCTTTAACGGCGATAATGCTCTGGTAATGGATATTATCCATCGCAATAGCGGCGGTGTCGGCAAGAACCTGCAAAACCTTGGTTTCTTCAGGCGTCGCGCGGTGTTCCTCACGCCAATAGCAGCCGATGGCGCCTATAGGATCGTTTGTTTTGATGGGAACCATTGCGAGGCTTCGAACAAAGGTTTTTTCATACACATCGATCGGAATACGGGAATCGGTAAAAATATTCTCGATAATGGCCGGCTGCCGGTTTATCATCACCCATCCGCTGATGCAAATTTCCATCGGAAACCGGCTTCCCTTCCAGAGCGGCGTAATGGCGTCCTCCTCGGCGTAATAGCAAAAATTACCATCGCGCAGGACAAAGGTGGCGCCGTCGGCTCCGGTCAGGTCGCGCGCCGAATGGCGCACAATATCCATCACGGCATTTAAATCGCGCGTGGCCGACAGCTGCTGCACAACGCGCAGCAGCCGCTCCATCGTCTGGATATACATAGAGGGGTTCAAGGGATTAATCTTTGTGCCTATAGCGTCCATAGCGTCCTCCTTCCATCCAAACCGGTTGGCTGTCCAATCTATTCCCGCTCAACATATTGTTTTAGGAGGGCAATGAATAACGTTATAAATTTGCATGTCCGTCAAACGAGTCGCTCCGCCGGTTTATACACTGCAATTTCGCTAGCCCCGTCTGACCGCAACATCGGCGGCCGCTCTCGCCGTTTAGCGGAGAAAACGCGCGCAGCCTTCGGTTTCGCTAAAAGACTACGCCGTGAAAAATTCCGCCTCTCAGCCCTGCGGCTGGACTATCGCCACCTCGTTTTTACCCTGACGGGCCATATCCAGCGCAGCCGCCACCATCAGGCGAAAATTGCCGCCCGACGACGAAGCGCCTGCCACCGTGTCGATTTCATCTCCCGACTGCTTTTCAACAACCTGCCGCGCATAGGCCCGGGTGTAGTGATTGGGATAGGTGCCGCGCGCCGCGTTCATCCTGCGCATATAGGCCATATCCCACGACTTGATAAAGCCGCTTGCGTTTTTGGCGTTATATTCGACTGAAACAATGGTGCCGTCTTCTACGTGAAGGGTGAGGAACTCCTTCCAGCCGTTCGCA
>JAEWMM010000046.1 GCA_023457175.1 Bacillota bacterium
GCGCAGGAAGCATACATAAACAATGCGCCCAAACGGCTGATCGCCGCCCAATTTGGCGCGGCGGCCTGCGCGCCGGAGGGGGCCGCCGCAGAACCGGAGACGGCCTGCGCGCTGGGCGGACTGCTGCATTATCTGCACGACACGCAAAAGACGGGGGTCGAACGTCTCGTCGCGCTTGAACGTTATAGCGAGGCGCGCTATATGGTGCTCGACGCCACCGCCCGAAGAAATCTTGAGTTGACCCAGACCATGCGCAGCGGTGAGAAGCGGGGCAGCCTGCTTTGGGTGGTCGACAAAACAAGGACCGCTATGGGCAAGCGCCTGCTGCGCCGTTATCTTGAGCAGCCGCTGTGCCATCCCGTTATGGTCGAAAAACGCTTAAACGTCGTCGCCGAAATTAAGGACAACACCATGCTGAGGCTGGATTTGGCCGAACAGCTCGGCGGCATCTACGATATGGAGCGCCTGCTCACCCGTATTGTATGCGGGGCGACCAACCCCAGAGAGCTGTGCAGCTTTGCGGCGGCGCTGCGGCAATTGCCAAAAGTGATCGCACTGCTCGGCGATTGCCAGTCGCGCTACCTACGCCAAATTGTGTCGGCCATCGACCCGATGCAGGATATTGAGGCGCTGATTACCGACGCCGTCGCCGACGATCCGCCCGTCTCGACCAAGGACGGCTGGTTTCTGCGGGAGGGGTTTAACGCCGAGCTTGATGAAATACGCGGGCTCTTAACCCACACCAAGGAATATCTTGCTAAAATCGAGTCGGACGAGCGTGAGCGCACCGGCATTAAAAGCTTAAAAATTGGCTATAACAAGGTGTTCGGCTATTACATAGAGATCACCAATTCCTATAAAACAATGGCGCCGCCGGAATATATCCGAAAGCAGACGCTGGCCAACTGCGAGCGCTATATCACGCAGCAGCTCAAGGAGCTTGAGGATAAGATTCTAACCGCGCGCGAAAAGCTGATTACACTGGAGCTGCGGCTTTACGAGGTGCTACGGCTGCAGATTGCGTCACAGACCGAGCGGATTCAGAAAACCGCCGACGCCATCGCGCAGCTGGACGTTTTTACCGGCTTTGCGACGCTTGCTTCTGAAAATAACTACTGTCGCCCGCAAATTACGACAGACGGGGCGATTATGATAGAAGATGGCAGACACCCTGTTGTGGAACAAATTTTAGGCGCTTCCCAGCGCTTTGTTGCAAACGACTGCCGGCTAGATTTAAACGAAAACCGTATCGCCATCATCACCGGACCGAATATGGCGGGCAAATCCACCTACATCCGTCAGGTGGCGATCATTGTGCTTTTGGCGCAGGTTGGCTGCTTTGTCCCGGCCAAATCGGCTTCTATCGGTGTGGTGGACGGTATTTATACCCGCGTCGGCGCGTCGGACGATCTTTCTACCGGACAATCAACCTTTATGGTCGAGATGAACGAGGTGGCACAGATTCTGCAAAGCGCCACCGGGAACAGCCTGCTGATATTGGACGAGGTCGGACGCGGCACCTCTACCTTTGACGGTATGAGCATTGCCCGCGCGATGCTTGAATATATTGCGGACCGTAAAAAGCTTGGCGCAAAGACGCTGTTCGCCACCCATTACCATGAGCTCACCGAGCTGGAGCGTTGCCTGCCCTGCGTGAAAAACTACAATACCGCGGTTAAAAAGCGGGGAGATGACATCACGTTTTTGCGCCGCATTGTGCCGGGTGCTGTGGACGACAGCTACGGTATCGAGGTTTCAAAGCTGGCGGGTATTCCCGAATGGATTATCAAGCGCGCACACGAAATACTGGCGGATTTAGAAGCGGACAGGCCGGTGGCGGAGCGTCGCAGTGCTGTAAAGCACATGGACTTGACAGAAGAAACACCCCAGCTTGCGCTGCCACAGGTCTCCGCGTTGGAGGTCGCCCTAAAAAAGCTTGATTTAAACACGCTGACGCCTCTGGAGGCGCTTAATAAAATGTACGAATTCAAGGCCATGTTAAATTAAAAGCCAATTAGCGATTAAGTAACGATTTATTGAAGAGAGGTGTTTTGCCGTGGGGAAAATAAACGTGCTGCCCGCCGCGGTTGCCGAGCTGATAGCCGCGGGCGAGGTGATCGACCGGCCCGCATCCATTATTAAGGAGCTGGTTGAGAATGCGCTGGACGCCGGCGCCACCCGCATATCGGTGGAGTTGAAAAACGGCGGAATTACCTATCTGCGTGTGACCGATAACGGCAGCGGTATGACACATGAGGACGTACCGCTCGCCTTTGTTCGCCACGCCACGAGCAAAATAGCCTCTGAAAGGGATCTTGACGCCATCGGAACACTGGGTTTTCGCGGCGAGGCGCTGGCTTCCATCGCAGCGGTCAGCCGTGTAAAGGTAATTACCCGTACGGCTGAAAACCCGATTGGATGCCGCTACTCTATTTCAGCCAGCGAGCCCCCTGTGTTAGAGGATATCGGCTGCGCGGTGGGCACCAGCTTTGAGGTGCGCGATGTGTTCTATAACACCCCCGCCCGTATGAAATTTCTGAAAAAGGACGCCACTGAGGGCAACGCTGTCGCTTCGCTGATGGACAGGCTGGCGCTGGCAAATCCTGCGGTTTCGTTTGAGCTGATCCGCGACGGAAAAAGGGTGCTTAAAACGCCGGGCGACGGCAAGCTGCTGTCGGTGCTGCGCGTCGTTTTTGGGGCCGAGGTTGCCGCAGGTATGATTCCCGTTTCGCTCAAAAGCGAAGGGGTGCTGGTCACCGGACTTATTTCCCGCCCCAACGTTTCAAGAAGCACCCGTTCGCTGCAGACCTTTTTTATTAATTCGCGATATGTCCGCTCTAAAACCTGTGCCGGCGCGGTGGAGGAGTCCTATAAAAATCGGTTGATGACCGGGCGTTTTCCTGCCTGTGTGCTGAATCTTGAGGTCGACTTTGATACAGTGGATGTCAACGTACACCCGGCCAAGCTTGAAGTGCGTTTTTCAAACGAAAGAGCGGTTTACAA
>JAEWMM010000047.1 GCA_023457175.1 Bacillota bacterium
CGATTTTATCTTTAATACGATTCCGGCTCTGATATTGAATGGCGACTGTCTGGCGCTTTTAAAGGCCGAGACGGTTATTATTGACATTGCATCCGAGCCCTGGGGCGTGGACTATGACGCCGCCGCTCAAAGAGGGCTTAACGCCAGATGCTCTCAGGGACTGCCCGGCAAGGTAGCCCCGAAGGCCTCTGCGGATATTCTAGTGGATGGGATTATGGCGATACTGAAGGAAAGAGGTGGTTAAATGACCATTAGCGGAAAAAAAGTGGGCATTGCCCTGACCGGATCTTTTTGCACCTTTGACAAGGTTTTTGAGCAAATTGAATGCCTGACGACGGCTAAGGCCGACGTATATACCATATTTTCAGAACGCGCACAGAGCACCGATACCCGCTTTGGCGAGGCGGAAAGCTTTTTAAAACGCGCCGAGGCATGCACGGGCCGCACGCCGATTACCACAATTACCGAAGCGGAAAAGCTCGGGCCTAATAACCTGCTTGACATTATAGCGGTCGCCCCCTGCACCGGCAACACGCTGGCAAAGCTCGCTAACGGCATTACCGATTCTGCGGTGCTGATGGCCGTTAAGGGCCTGTTGAGAAACAACAAGCCAATTGTTATCGGCTTGTCTACAAACGATGCGCTGGGCGGCAATTTGCAAAACATCGGAACGCTGATTAATAAAAAGAATATTTATTTTATTCCTTTTGGGCAGGATAATTATAAAGGAAAGCCGAATTCGATGATTTCTAATTATAATTACATGATTGCCGCTTTGCAGGAGGCCTTGGATGGCAGGCAGATACAGCCCGTCATCCTCGCGCCGCAATAAGCGATGCCTGTACGGCAACCATGAAAGCACCGGCCAAAAACTTTAAAACGAGCAAGGGCGCTATTTATCAGAAAAGCGGCAATAATGGCGGCAAGGCTTTCAGCGCTTTTACGGCCCTGAAAAGCCGCGCCGGCATTCGCTTGAGCTTTTAAAAATAGCGCCCTTTATAAATCTGATTATTTTGCCGCCGTGCGGAGAAACGAGGAACCATATGTGTGGAATTGCCGGTTTTTGCAACATGAGCGCAGACTATACACAGTCGCGCCCAAAATGGCAAAACGTTCTGGAGAATATGAAGCAGTCGCTTGCGCATCGCGGCCCCGACGAAGAAGGGGCCCTGCTGCTGCCACAGGCCGGTCTGGCGCAGCGCCGGCTGTCGATTATCGATTTAAACAACGGGCGCCAGCCCATGACACGCAAAAGCTTTGGGGCCAACTATACGATTGTTTATAACGGAGAGCTTTACAACGCGCAAGAGCTGCGGCAGAGCCTCGTCAGCATGGGCTACAGCTTTGAAACGCACTGTGATACCGAGGTTGTATTAACCGGCTGCATGGCGCTTGGGACGGAGTTTGTCAAGCAGATGAACGGTATCTTTGCTTTTGCCATGTGGGACGACAGGGATCAGCGCCTTTTTCTGGCGCGAGATCGCTTAGGCGTCAAGCCGCTGTTTTATACCGTTTTGGATGACACGCTGATCTTTGGCTCCGAAATCAAGGCTTTATTTCAATATCCGGGCTTTAAGCCGCGCGTCGACGCGCAGGGGTTAAGCGAGGTGTTTGGCCTCGGCCCGGCAAAATCCTATGGCCTTGGCGTGTTTAAGGATGTTTACGAGGTTCTGCCGGGAAATATTCTGACGTTTAACCGCTCCGGTGCGCGCGAAACGCCCTACTGGCGGCTGATCAGTGCGCCGCATGAGGATTCGTTTGAAACAACGGTGGAAAAGACCCGTTATCTGCTGATTGACGCGGTCGAGCGGCAGATGATTTCAGATATCCCCATCTGTACATTTCTGTCCGGCGGGGTAGATTCCAGCCTGATTACCGCCGTCTGCGCCAACGTGTTAAAGGCCCAAAATAAGCAGATTGAAACCTACTCCTTCGATTTTATTGATAACGCCAAAAACTTTAAATCGAATGCTTTTCAGCCGTCTCAGGATCGCCCCTTTGTCGATATTATGGTCGAAAGCGTCAACAGCAAGCACACCTATCTGGAATGCGACAGCCTTGATCTGGCCGACAATCTGTTCGACGCTGTGGACGCGCGCGACCTGCCAAATATGGCGGACGTCGAATCTTCGCTGCTCTATTTCTGCCGCAAGGTAGCCGCCAACAACAAGGTGGCGCTCACCGGAGAATGCGCGGATGAAATATTCGGTGGGTATCCGTGGTTCCACAACCCTGAAATCATGGCCGCCAAGACCTTTCCGTGGTCGAGAAATATGGAAATGAGAAAACGCCTGCTGTCAGATCAGCTGTTGTCGGCGCTGGATCTGGACGGCTATGTGCAGACCGCCTATGAAAAATCGTTGGCTGAGACCCCGCGCCTTGCCGGAGAAAGCGCGCTGGAGGCCCGGCGCAGAGAAATTGCGTATCTCAACCTTAAATGGTTTATGATCACGCTGCTCGACCGTATGGACCGGTGCAGCATGTTCTCAGGGCTGGAAACCAGAGTACCGTTTGCCGACCATCGCATTGTCGAATATATCTGGAACGTCCCGTGGGAGATGAAATGCCCGCACGGCGTTGTCAAGGGCCTGCTGCGCGAAGCGGGCAAGGGCCTGCTACCGGA
>JAEWMM010000048.1 GCA_023457175.1 Bacillota bacterium
TCTTGGCTTTGAGGGTATCAACCTTGCGCGGCTGCCGGGCTTTCTGTATACGCTGCCGGGCGGCTTTATTCTGGGCGTACCAAAGGCGGGGTTTTATTCCAGCGATTATTTTGCGCTGGTGCCGTGGTTTTTTCTGTTCGCCTTCGGGCATTTTTTATGGCGCTGCTTAGGAACAAACAGCCGCGTGAAGGCTGTGCTGCGCCTTGACCTGCCGGTTTTAAGCCTGTTGGGACGCAGAAGCCTTATGATATATCTGCTGCATCAGCCGCTGATTGTGCTGGTGCTGACTGTGGCTTTGCGCCGGTGACAACCGAGCGCCGCATGCTTTTGGCAGACCGAACTGCCACCGGCAGAATGTGGGCCGCAATTTAATTTATGGCATTGATTTGGCAGAACGTTTGGAGTATAATCGAAATCGATATATCAATGTACGTAATAACAGCGGCATGCAGCCAATTGGAGAAATAACGCATGATGAAGATTGTAATTGTCGGTGACGGTAAAGTCGGACATACCCTGACAAAGATTTTATCGGGAGAAGGGCATGACGTTACCATTATCGATAGTAATCTGAGCACGCTTAAAGAAACGCAGGAAAGCCTTGACGTCGCGGTCGTCGAAGGAAACGGCGCGCTTGTCGATGTGCAGCTGGCCGCCGGTACGCAGCACAGCGACCTTTTAATTGCAGCGACCTCAAGCGACGAAATTAACCTGCTCTGCTGCTTTGTAGCCCGAAAGCTCGGCTGCAAAAACACGGTGGCACGGGTGCGCAATCCCGAATATGACCAGCAGCTCGGTTTTCTCAAGGAAGATCTGGGGCTGTCGTTTTCGATAAATCCCGAAAAGGCCGCGGCCAAAGAAATATTCAGCCTGCTTCAGTTCCCGTCGTTTTTAAAGCGCGACTCCTTTGCCAAGGGGCTTGTGGAGCTGGTGGAAATACGTTTAAAGCCGGATAATATTCTCGTGGGGCGCAGGCTGGACAACATGTCTGATATCTGGAAAATGAATGCGCTCATTTGCGCCGTTGAGCGCGACAGCAAGGTCTATATCCCGTCCGGCAGCTTCTGCCTGCAAGCTGAGGATAAGATTACCGTCGCGGCCGAAACGGCGCAGCTTATCGAGCTCATCAATGTTTTAAAGATCGCCCATAAAAAGGTGCGTCAGGTTATGATTATCGGCGGCAGCCGCATTGCCTCTTATCTGGCCGCCAGACTGATTAAAAATAATGTTAGTGTAACGATTATCGAGCAGAAGCCGGAGCGCTGCACCGAGCTTTCGGAGCTGCTGCCCAAGGCGCTGATCATCAACGGCAACGGCGCGGAAGAGGATGTGCTGTATGCCGAGGGCATACGCGAAATGGACGCCGTTGTGACGCTGACCGGTATCGATGAGGAAAATCTCGTCCTCTCTATGCTGGCAAACCATATCGGCGTACCCAAAACCATCACAAAAATGAACCGGCTGGAGTTTATCGAGTCGTTTTCAAACATCGGTATCGACACCATCATCCGGCCCAAGCTGCTGACCGCCAATGAGATTGTGCGCTACGTGCGCGCGGTCGGGGCGACCGAGGCCGACAGCGTCGACGCGCTTTATCGCATGGCCGACGGCAAGGTAGAAGCGCTTGGCTTCACCGTGCCGGAGGGCGTTTGCTATCTGGACAAGCCGCTGGCGGAGCTGACGCTGAAATCCAACACGCTGATCGCCAGCATCATCCGGGCCAATCAGGTCATAATACCTAACGGCGCCACCTGCATTAAGGCGGGTGACAATGTTGTGGTGGTCATGCGGGCTCAGCCGGAGGCGGTTTCGAGCCTGAATGACATCTTTGCCGCGCGGTATTACGGCCCGCAGGACGGTGCCGAGTGGGGGTCTGAGTGATGAATCTGCGCGCCATAGCCATCTACATAGGGCATATCCTCAAGCTTGAGGGCCTTTTTATGATACCGGCGCTGGCGATAGCGTTCTGGTACGGTGAAGCGCCGGTCTATCGCGCGTTTATGATTACAATTGCGCTGCTGCTCGTTGTCGGCATTTTGCTGACGCGGGTTTCGGACAGCGTTCACAGCATCTATGCCCGGGAAGGGTTTGTCACCGTGGCGCTTGGGTGGATTGCCCTGTCGCTGTTTGGCGCGCTGCCGTTCTTTCTGAGCGGGACGATCCCCGGTTTTATGGATTGCTGGTTTGAATCGGTATCGGGCTTTACCACAACAAGCGCCAGCGTCGTCAGGAATATAGAAGCGCTGCCCAGAGGCATTCTGTACTGGCGCAGCTTTACCAACTGGCTGGGGGGCATGGGTGTACTGGTGTTTATGCTGGCGATACTGCCCCACAGTCAGGGCAGCGGCCAGACGCTGCACCTGTTCCGCGCTGAAATTCCCGGCCCGGCAGTGGGCAAGCTTTCTCCGACCGTCCGGGTTACCACCCGTATCCTTTACGGCATCTATATCGTGCTGACCGCCGTCGAGATTATATTGCTGCTGGCAGGCGGCATGGGCCTGTTTGACGCGACGACCCACGCGCTTGCAACGGCGGGTACGGGCGGCTTTTCAACGATGAACAAAAGCATAGGCGCTTTTAATAGCCCTTATATCAGCGCGGTTATTGTTGTTTTTATGATGCTGTTCGGCGTCAGCTTTAATATTTTTCATCTGGTGCTTATCGGCAAGGCCGCCGTCGCCTTAAAAAGCGAGGAGCTGCGCGCCTATTTGGGTATTATTTTATTTTCTACAATTGCAATTGCCATCAATATACGTCAGATGTATGCCGGCTTTGGCAAGGCGTTGATGGACGCGCTGTTTCAGGTCGTTTCAATTATCACCACCACCGGCTTTGTGACGGCCGATTTTGACCTGTGGCCGCAGCTTTCGCGCTATCTGCTGGTCGGCCTGATGGTTATTGGCGCGTCGTCAGGCTCCACCGGCGGCGGCATCAAAATAATGCGCCTGATTATTATGGGAAAAATGGCCAGAAGCGAAATTCTGACGCTGGCACACCCCCGCGCCGTTTGCCCGCCGAGGGTTGACGGCAAAAAAATTGACGGGGCCGTTATTCGAGGCACCTATGCTTTCATTACGGTATACGGCATTATCTGCGTCGTTTCGATGGGGCTTATCGCATTGGATAATTTTAATCTTGAGGTTACGGTGACCGCTGTTCTGTCCTGTATCAATAATGTCGGTATAGGCTTGGACGTCATTGGCCCGATGAATAATTATGCCGGGCTATCGGCGCTGTCAAAAACAGTGCTGACGCTGGATATGCTTTTTGGCCGATTAGAAATCTTTCCGATGATCATGTTGTTTTCAAAGGAAAACTGGAAGCACTGACACCCCCGGCTTTTAAAGCGGAGGCGTATAGAGGGCGTTGTTGGCTCTCTATACGCCTTATTCTCATAAGAGCAAAAAATTTACTCGCTATCTATTCAACTTTCTGGTAAAATGTCAGTATCAGACGGTACAATACGATATCGGCAGGTGTATAGATGCAATTTATCAGCAAATATCGGGAAAACAGACTTTTTTACAAAATATTTTTTATTTTGATGTCCATGTCGCTCTTAATGTTTGCGGTGGTCTATTATTTTGTGCACGGATATCTTTATCAGATTTTTCAGCAGCGCTCGGTTGAAATACAAAGACAGGTGCTCAGCACCGCCAGCACACAGATCGATTACACCTTAAACGAAATAAGCTCGGCTATGGAGCAGATACTTTATAATGAGGACGTTATATCTCTGATGCTGCTGCCCGAAGACGCTGATTACCTCAAACGCTCGTCGGTCGCCAAAATACTTGAGAAGTTCGAAATAACAAACGGCATGGTGGCTTCGGCCCATCTGGTGGTCAACAGTCAGGGCGCGGTATACAGCTCCAACGGCAGCGTGTCCAACCTTAAAAATTTTGTTTACAGCTCCTTTTTGCAGCCCGACGGCGCCAAATGGGTTTCTCTTAAAGAGAACGGCGCGCGCGGGTCAATGCTCGTGACAGTAAACGGGCAGGCGGCGCTGCTGCAAAAGTTTCCGACGCCGGAGGACAACGGCGGCATTTTGGTTGTGCTGGACATGTACGAGCTGTTTACGCCGATCATCCAGTTCGACCCCGATACCGTTCAGGTCGTTTCTTCCGACTATTATCCGCTGTTTCCGCTTTTTGAAGAGGATGAGCGTCCCGTTGTTTTTCAGCCGTTTTCACTCTCCTTTACCTCTCCGGTCACCGCATGGAGCTATCGCTTTACCGGGCCGATCGAAACGGAGGGCTTTGGCTTGGGGCGTGCGATTATCATGACGGCGCCGCTTGCCATTGTTTTTATTCTGATGAGCATTTTTCTGGCCACCAATGTCACCTATCACATCTACCGGCCGATCAGCCGTCTGTTTCAGATGGTCATTAACAGCGATGTGCCGCGCGGGT
>JAEWMM010000049.1 GCA_023457175.1 Bacillota bacterium
CACGCTGCTGCTTATCCCCTCCTTCTACCTGCTGTTCGACAAGCAGGAACGGCTGCGCAAAAAACAGCTTAAAAAAGAGAGGAAGGCCGCTAAAAAAGCCGCAAAAGGGCTGGCCTGAGTAAGATAAACACCGTTATAAAAGGATAAACACCCCGTAGCGCCGGCGCAAATCGCGTCGGCACTGCGGGGTGTTTTGGTCGGTGCGGATCGTAATGCTATCAGTTGGACAGCACAATGAGCAGACTTTTGTTCTGCAAGGCAGAAAACATCCTGCAAAAAACGGTGCAAAATTATCGGCTTTTCCGACAGGATAGCGGCATCAGACCACCTTGTCGGAATCGTCCCCCGCTTTTAACGATTGGATGGCGTGGCTCATATGGATGGCCATGGCATTGCGCGCCATGGCGGCGTCGCGGTGGGACAGCGCCTCCATGATCAGCGCGTGATCTTGCAGCGTGTTTTTGGCAAACAGCTCGTCGGTTCCCATGCGGACAAGGGTGTCGCTCACCGCGCGGTAGATCATTGGTACGAGATGCACCATAAACTCATTGTGCGACGCAGCGGCGATGGCATGATGGAACTGCTCGTCGGCGGGGGTTCTGCCGGCCCGCTCGGTAATGCATTCCGCCACCTGCTGTCCCCATGACAGAATCTCCTCAATCTCTTCGTCGCTGGCGCGCTCACAAGCCATGGCGACCGCCTCGGTCTCGACGACGCGCCGCAGCTCGAACAGATCGATGAGCTTCATGCGCAGCTTGCCCAGATCGCCAAACTGAATATCACGGTAGTGCTTGACCTCCTTGGACACGAAGGTGCCACGCCCATGCGAAACCTCAAGTACGCCCTGAGTCACCAACGCGCGTATGGCCTCGCGCAGCGTGGCGCGGCTGACGCCAAACTCGGCGGACAGCTCGTTTTCATTGGGCAGCTTGTCTCCGGGCGCATATTTTTTAAGCGTTACAATCTGCTCATAGATGGCGTCTGAAATCCTTTCGGAAAGGCTGGTTTTAACACGCATAGCTTTAGATCTCCCTTTTTCAGGCCGCTTTTGCGGCCGTTTTTTTATTATCAAAATTTGTCTAAATTTTATACCTCTATCATAAGATTGTCAAGGAGGGCATTATCACATCATCACTAAAAATGCAATGATCGCTTTAAGCAATATAGCGATTCTGCTAAAAATCATTGACATTTACCTTAAAAAGGATTACGCTGACATCAGACAACTATAGCACGAGAAATGAGGTGCGTTATGCTGTCGACAATCAAGCATATCACGGTTATTTCGGGACATTACGGCAGTGGAAAAACCGAATTCGCGGTGAATTTGGCCTTTTGGCTGACAAAGACCGGCAAGCGGGTTTCTCTGGTTGATCTCGATATTGTCAACCCCTATTTCTGCTCGCGTGAGCGCGAGGCGCAGCTTTTGCAAGGCGGCGCCGAGCTGATCGCCCAGACTGCCGCCTGCCGCAGCGCCGATGTTCCCGCGCTGCCGCCCGAGGTTGCCCGCATGTTTTTTGATAACTCAGGCAGCTATGTCGTCGATGTCGGCGGCGACGATGTCGGCGCGCGGGTGCTTTCGCGCTATCAGCCCCAGTTTGAGAAAACCGATTATGACCTTTGGCTGGTCGTGAACGCCAACCGCCCGCAAACCGGCACGCCCGGGCAGGCGCTGTCATACCTGCACCGGATTGAACAGGCCAGCCGCTTAAAGGTCAGCGGCATTGTCAGCAATACCCATCTTTGCGGACAAACCACAATGGAGGAGGTGCGCCGCGGCAATGCGCTGGCGACACAGCTTTGTCAGATGACCGGTCTGCCGCTTGTTTGCAACGTCATATCCCGAAATGTGCTGCAGCAGGGCGGCGACACCGCCGGAATTGAAGGGGCGCTTTTCCCCATCGACATCTGGATGAAAAAGCCTTGGGAAATTTAAAATAAGTTTTTTAGCACGGAGCGGTTTTCGTTCTGTAATACGAATCTTCCGCTAAGAAGTTGATATTTGACGGCAGGGGCGGCAGATTTTATACACTGCGTCTTTTGTTGTCGGCGGGTGTTCAGCCCGCTCTCCTTCGCGTCCCGGCAGGACGCAAAATCTGCGCGCCAAGCTATTCAGCCTTTTAATCGAAGAATAATATAGTTTACGAGAATGGGAGGAACAGATGCTATGGCTGCAAAAATCACCTTTGCGCAGGAGCGCTGCAAGGGCTGCGAGCTGTGTACCGCCGTTTGTCCGCGCCACATCGTCGTTATCGACACGGCCGTGACCAACCGCAAGGGGTATCATCCCGCCACCGTGACCGATCTTTCGCTGTGCATCGCCTGCGCGAGCTGCGCAAAAATCTGCCCGGATTCCATCATCACCGTCGAAAAAGTCTGATTCTGATTGGGGGAATAAACATGGCAATGGAGCTTTGGAAGGGCAACGAGGCCATCGCAGAAGCTGCGGTGCGCGCCGGCTGCCGCTATTTTTTCGGGTATCCCATCACGCCGCAGAATGAGATCCCCGAATACATGTCGATGCGGCTGCCGCAGGTAGGCGGCTGCTTTCTGCAAAGCGAGTCGGAGCTGGCCGCCATCAACATGGTGTACGGCGCGGCGGGCGCGGGCGCGCGGGTCATGACCTCGTCCTCGTCGCCCGGCATCAGCCTAAAGCAGGAGGGCATTACCTACATGGTCGGCGCCGAGCTGCCCG
>JAEWMM010000050.1 GCA_023457175.1 Bacillota bacterium
GACACTTCGGGTATGAACCGAATGCTCTAGCCAACTGAGCTAAGCCGCCGTGTACAGCGTTATCAATTGTATCAGAGCTATTATGATCTGTCAAGGCAAAATCCGCAATTCGCGAAGAAAATTTTACACTAAATTGCACATAGAACCCTTTTTTGCTTTTTTACACGCTTCAAGCCTTATACCGGCTCGACCGATAAGACCTCCACCGGGTCGGCAACAATACGGTTGTGCGGAAGAACAATCAGAATATCGTCGTCCCATACGCCGTTCATCAGCTTTTTGAGCAGCGAAAGATCCGCCACATATTCCCTGACACCCGGCTTTGCTGCAACCATCGGCCCGCTTAACGCGCTGGCAACCATGCACGGCACGCCGTGGCGGGGCATACATTTTTGGCACTGGAGCGTCATCTGCCAGCAGGGGGCGTCTTCGTTTTCAGAAAAGACTCTGTGAAAGCGCTCGGTGCTGCCCAGCAGCAGGTGTGCGCAATTATGTACCCGTGCAATCACCAGCGGTCGGCCGGCGGAGCAGATACCTTGTGCCGTGCATCCGCCAATCGCCAGCACAATGTAATCGGCCTGCGTCTCAGCGTTGATTTTCTGCTGAATCAGTTCCAGCGGACTATCCGGAGAGATCAAATCAAGCGCCACCTCGTGCGGCGAGAGCGCGGCAAGCGCATAGAGCTCGCGGCGCAACGGTTGGCATCCCAGTACCTTGATATTCATAGGAACACTCCTTTTTTTGATGAGAGACGCAAACACACCTACGCCTCTTGTGATTTTGTCTTTAAAAAGTGTATAATATAGCGTAGGTCAAATCAATGGAAGGTTACCCCTATTCTGGGGCTTTCGGCCTCTTGGCAAAACATACCTTTCCGGGCTGGAAACCGCATACCTGAGCCATTCCCTGTTTTTCACATCAACGGAAAAGGCTGCATAACGCAGACGCTTTGAATGGAGACGCCTATGACTGAAAAAGCAAACGAATCGCCGCGCCAGCGCGCGCTGCTTATCGCGCTTGATACCGGAGAATATGATACCGAAACCTCACTGGGCGAGCTTTCCGAGCTGGCCGATACAGCGGGCGCCGACACCGTCGGAACGCTGATCCAAAAACGCGAAGCGCCCGACGCCGCCACCTGCATCGGTTCCGGCAGACTGGCCGAGGCAGCGCTTTACGTCCAAAACCAGCAGATCGACCTCGTCATCTTCGACTGCGAGCTGTCCGGTAGCCAGTTGTCAAATATTTCTGACGCGCTCGACTGCCGCGTTATCGACCGCACCATGCTGATTCTTGATATTTTTGCCCAGCGTGCCCGGTCGGCGGAAGGACGCCTGCAAGTGGAGCTGGCACAGCAGAAATACCGCCTGCCGCGGCTGATGGGTCAGGGTAAGGGTCTCTCGCGGCTCGGTGGCGGCATTGGTACGCGCGGCCCGGGCGAAACCAAGCTTGAAAGCGACCGCCGCCACATCCGCCGCCGCATCGCCACGCTTGAAAAAGCGCTGGAGGAGGTTGGTCGCCGCCGGGGCCTGTTGCGCGAACGCCGCCGCAAGGACGAAGTGACCTCGGTCGCCATTGTGGGCTACACCAATGTCGGCAAATCCACGTTACTAAACGCATTGACCAACGCGGGCGTACTGGCCGAGAATATGCTGTTTGCCACGCTCGATCCCACCTCGCGCGCGCTGACCCTGCCGGACGGACGGCAGGTCATGCTTATCGATACCGTTGGCCTGGTGCGCCGCCTGCCGCATATGCTCGTCGACGCCTTTCGCTCCACGCTCGAAGAAGCGGCCTTCGCCGACCTGATCTTGAATATCTGCGACATTTCAGCGCCCGATGCGGCGGATCAGATCGCGGTCACTCATGCGCTGCTTTCCGAAATCGGCGCAGATAAAATTCCTGTTTTAAATGTGCTGAATAAATGCGATTTAATTGCGCAAACGCCGCTTTCGCTCCATGACAATACCTGCCTGGTTTCGGCAAAAACCGGCTTTGGACTTGACGTGCTGCTTTCACGCATCGCACAGATGCTCACCCCTTCCCACACGCGCATGACGCTGCTGCTGCCCTACAGCGAGGGCGGCCTTTTAGGCGAACTGCGCGCACGCGGAACCGTCTTTTCAGAACAGTATTTAAACGATGGTATTCTGCTGGATGTAATGGTCGAAATCAAGTCGCTGCACCGTTTTAAAGGCTATCTGCCCAAAGGCGGCGACATCTGAACCGCGCCCTTTATCATAAGCGTATATTATGGCGAAAATCGTTTCCATTTGCTTGAATGATCATATCGGTTATGGTACAATGGGCTGGAAATATTAGCAGGGTCTTATATTGAAAAATTCAATGACAGCAGGAGGTAAAAGAAAGAATGAGAAAAATTGGGATCACCGAAACCGTTCTCAGAGACGCGCAACAATCTCTGATTGCAACGAGAATGCCGTTTTCTGACTTTGAAGAAATCCTCACCACCATCAATAAGGTAGGCTACTACTCTATTGAGTGTTGGGGCGGCGCCACCTTCGACACGTGTCTGCGTTACCTCAACGAAGACCCGTGGGAAAGATTACGCAAAATTCGCAAGGCCGTTCCGGACACCAAGCTGCAAATGCTGCTTCGCGGCCAGAACCTCTTAGGCTATAAGCCCTATCCCGACGACGTCGTCGAAAAATTTGTCGAGCGCTCGATCAAAAACGGCATCGACATTATCCGTATCTTCGACGCGCTCAACGACCCCCGTAACCTTGAGGTTGCCATTAAGGCTACCAAAAAGTACGGCGCCCTTGCTTCGGGTGCCATTTGCTTTACCATCAGCCCCGTGCATACCCTCGAAAAGTATATCGAACTGGGTAATCAACTGCGCGACATGGGCGCCGACACCATCTGCATTAAAGACATGTCCGGCATTATGGGCCCGCAGGAGGCCTACGACCTTGTCAAGGCGCTTAAGGAAAATGTTGATCTTCCAATCATCATTCACACCCACAGCACCACCGGTATAGCGCCGATCACGCTCTTAAAGGCGGTAGAAGCCGGTGCCGACGTTATTGACACCGCTATTTCGACCATGTCGGGCGGCCCCAGCCAATACTCCACCGAGAGCATGGCTTACTGCCTGCGCCAGCTTGGTTT
>JAEWMM010000051.1 GCA_023457175.1 Bacillota bacterium
ATAATATTTTGTAATGCTTTTATTGATTAAAAGTATAAAATAAGAAAGGGAGGGCAACGCACTTTTATGATTAACCGCATAAAGATTAGGGTTCTTGAAGCTGCCTATACCATTGCGTCTCCCGAAAGCGAAGACTATGTCCATGCGCTGGCGGCGGAGCTGGATGCGCAGGCGCGCGCTCTGATGGATGTTGACGCAAAGCTTTCGCCGAATGCCGCGCTGATTCTTTGCGCAATGGGATACGCCGACTCTTTTCATAAGAGTGAGCGGTCGGCCGACCATATGCGCTCACAGCTGACCGGTTATCTGGAGGATGCCAGCAAAGCACGCGCCGAGCTCGACGAGGCCAGACGCGAGATTGAAAAACTGCGCCGACAGCTTTCTGCCGCCGGAAGATAGATTTTTTTGAATTTAGCGCAGCAATCGGGAGGATTTTATGACACTGCAAATAAAGCGGGTACGCACTCAGGCGGTGCTGCCCGAGCGGGCCACCCAGGGCTCGGCGGGGCTGGATCTCAGAGCCTGTACAACCGGTGAGACCTGCTTTATGCCCGGAGAGACCGCTGTTTTACCGACAGGGCTGGCGGTTGCGTTGCCCCAGGGCTGCGTAGGGCTGGTTTTTGGCCGCAGTGGATTGGGCATTCGTCATGGTATTGTGCCGGCCAACGCGGTTGGCGTTATCGACGCCGACTACCGCGGCGAAATTATGGTCGGATTGGCAAACCATTCGGCCGAACCGTACATCATTGTTCCCGGCGACCGTATTGCACAGCTTGTTATTCTGCCGGTGCTGACGCCGCCGATTGAAGAAGTTCATAATCTATCAGAAACCGTGCGCGGCGAAGGCGGGTTTGGCTCTACCGGGAAGGAATGACAGCAAAGTGAAGCTTAAACGCAATCTTGTCTTTTTGTTTTTTCTGCTGGCCGGTATTATTGTCGGCGCGCTGCTGGCTTCTTTGGGGCAGCAGACCGCTTTTTTAGGCTGGCTGGCCTATGGCAAAACGGTGGGAATATCGGTGGCTGATCCGCTGATTTTGGATCTGTCGATGCTGCGCATGGCCTTTGGGCTGGAAATTGGCGTCAACATTGCGCAGATTATTACGATTACAATTTCGTTGCTTATTTATAAAAGCGTCTCGCAAAAGCTGTGACGCGCAAGGAGCTTTTAAACCTATGGCGCTTATTCTGGCATCCGCTTCTCCCCGACGCTTTGAGCTTTTAAAGCTGATTACCGAGGATTTTTCGGTTTTGACCGCTCAGGACGACGAAACGCTGCCTTACGGCATTTTACCGTCGCAGGCAGTTATGCTGCTGGCGCGGCGAAAGGCCGAGGCAGTGGCCGTGCAGCGCCCTGACGACGTGATCATCGGGGCCGACACCATTGTCGCGCTGGGCGATGAAGTCTTTGGTAAGCCGCGTGACCGGAGGCAGGCCGCGGACATGCTGGCAGCGCTTTGCGGCAGGACGCATGAGGTGTATACCGGCGTCTGCATTTGCCATGCGGGTGGGGTCGACTGCTTTTCTCAGGCGGCCAGCGTCACCTTTGCCGAGATGGACAGGCAGGAGATCGCGGACTATGTAGCCAGCGGAGAGCCGGACGACAAGGCGGGCGCCTACGGCATACAGGGGCTGGGCGCGCGATTTATTGCGCGCATAGAGGGGGACTATTACACCGTGATGGGGCTTCCGGTTCAGGCGTTATATCAGGCGTTGCGGCAAAAAGGCTTGCTGACGTCTCTATAAATATGAAATTTTCAGGGCTTTATCTAAAACGTCTTTTGATTTTAGTCTAGGAGGAAAAAACATGTTTTCTTTTTCCAAGGATATCGGCATTGACCTTGGCACCGCCAACACCCTTGTGTTCATGAAGGGCAAGGGGATTATTCTGCGTGAGCCCTCGGTTGTGGCGGTGGATACCCGCAAGGATGAGGTTCTTTACGTCGGACAGGAGGCCAAGGAGGTCATTGGCAGAACGCCCGGCTCCATCGTTGCGATGCGCCCGTTGAAGGACGGCGTTATTGCCGATTTTGATATTACCGCCAACATGCTCCAGCGTTTTATCAAGAAGGTGTGCGGCAATTCCTTTTTCTCGCGTCCGAATATTGTCATCTGCATCCCCTCGGGCGTAACCGAGGTTGAACGCCGTGCCGTGCGCGAAGCGGCGGTAGCGGCAGGCGGCAGACGCGTCTCGATTATTGAGGAGCCTATGGCGGCGGCTATCGGCGCCGGGCTGCCCGTAGCCGAGGCGACCGGCAGCATGGTGGTTGATATCGGCGGCGGCACAAGCGAGGTGGCCGTTATTTCGCTGGGCGGCATTGTGACGGCGCGTTCGGTGCGTGTGGGCGGCGACGCCTTTGATTTTGCCATCATCCAATACATCAAGCGTAAGCATAACCTGCTTATCGGTGAGCGTACCGCCGAGCAGATCAAGATCGATATCGGCTCGGCGTATCCTTATGAGGAAGAGCTCAACATGGATATCAAAGGCCGGAATCTTGTCGACGGCCTGCCTAAGAATATTACGATTACGCCCAAGGAGATCCGCGAGGCGCTGGCCGATTCTATTTCGTCGGTGCTCGATGCGATTAAAACCACCCTTGAACGCACGCCGCCCGAGCTTGCGGCCGACATTATTGACCACGGCATTATGCTGACCGGCGGCGGCGCAATGCTGCGCGGTCTGGACAAGCTGGTGTCAAAGGAAACCGGCATTAACGTCCTTATTGCCGAGAACCCGTTGGATTGTGTGGCGGTTGGCACCGGACGTGTGCTGGAGGATATCGACCGCCTGCGGGATGTTCTCTCTAACGGTGAGGATAAGCGCTGACAACAACATCGCGCCCGCGCTTAAAACACGATGATGCAAGGCAGGTGCAAAGGGCGTAGCTAGCTGACGGCCTTGCACCTGACTGTTTTTTTGAGGACCTTGGGCATGGGCGGCTTGGCCGCATTTGGCGTGCGATTGCCTTGCCGCCGGCTAACTGTGTTGTATCCAATATTGCCCGTCCCTGCCC
>JAEWMM010000052.1 GCA_023457175.1 Bacillota bacterium
TGCCCGCCCGAGAGGTTCGCCCCCCCCTGCGAGACCGGCGCCTCATAGCCGTCGTCACGCTCGTCAATAAATGTGGCGGCTTGTGCGGTTCGGGCCGCCGCTGTCAGCGATTCATCGGAGGCATCGGGACATCCGAAGCGCAGGTTATCGGCAATGGTACCCGAAAATAACACCGCCTTTTGCGGCACATAGCCGAGCTTTTGGCGCAAATCCTGCTGGGCGTAGTCGCGGACATCGACGCCGTCAACGCGGACGCACCCCTCGGTAACGTCGTAAAAACGCTCAATGAGCTTTAGCAGCGTGCTTTTGCCGCTGCCGGTGCTGCCTATGATTGCAGTGGTCTGCCCGGGGCGTGCGGTAAAGCTGATGTGGGACAGCGCCGCGTCCTGCGCGCCGGGATAGCGAAAGCTCACGTTTTCAAAGGTGAGCAGCCCCTTGCCCGACGCCGTCTGACATTGGTCTGCATCGGCAATAGAGGTCTCGGCGTCGAGCACCTCGCCGATGCGCTTAACCGACGACATGGCGCGCGGCAGCATGACAAAGACCATCGAAATCATCATGATCGACATTAAAATCTGGGTGATATACTGCACCATCGCCATGATGTCGCCGACCAAAATGCGCCCCTGCACCGCTTGAATGGCGCCAAACCAGACAATCGCCACCGTGGCGGCCGCCATGACCATATTGGCCGCAGGGAACATCAGCGCCATCGTCCGGTTCATTTTTATCGAAGCCTCGGTCAGATCGCGGCTCGCTTTATCAAAGCGCTGCCTTTCATAACCCTCGTTATCAAAGGCACGGATGACCCTGACGCCGGTAAGCTTCTCGCGCATGACCAGCGTGACATGATCGAGCTTTTGCTGCATCGCGGTCGAAAGCGGCATACCCCGGCGGGCGATACCGGTGACCATCAAAAAGAGCGCGGGCAGCATCAGCAGCAGCACCATTGAGAGCGTAGGACTCTTGAGATAGGCCAGCGTCACGCCGCCCAGAATCATAATCGGTGCGCGCAGCACCAGCCGCAGCAGAACATAAACGTAGTTTTGCACCTGTGTGATATCGTTTGTCGAGCGCGTAATCAGCGAGGCCGTACCAAAGCGGTCGGTTTCGTACAGCGAAAAGCCTTCGATTTTATCAAATATCTGCCGCCGGAGCGCGCGGCTGACGCCCGCCGAAATTTTGGCGCTGAAATAGCTGTTTAAAAGCGTACCGCCGATGCTGACCACCGCCAGCAGCAGCATGATGGAGCCAAGCCTGAGCACCAGCGCGGTATCGTTGTAATAAAGCCCCTGATTAATCAGTTCCGCCAGCAAAAACGGCAGCCCCAGCTCGGTGAGCGCTGCCAGTATCATCGCTATGACGGCATAGGTGCATTCTAAATAAAAGGCCTTGAGATGTGTCATAATATTGCTCATAAAAACGTCTCTCCGCTGTTATCGATTTGATTTTGCAGATTCTCTTCGAGCTTATGCAGAATGCGCAAAAGGTCGGTCAGCTCCTGCTGGTCAAGATTGCCGATCAATTGGTCAAATAACAGCTTGTGGCGATTGATCTGCTTTATTCTAAATGCGCGGCATTTATCGGTTATCTCCACCAGATACCGGCGTCCGTCGCGCGAATCAACCCGGCATTGCACGAGTCCCCGTGCCTCGAGATCCCGCAATATGGGGGTGAGCGAGGGGCGGGTAATGCCCATGCGTTTGCTGATTTCGGCGGGATGCAGCGCCTGATTTTCCGCCTGCTCAAGGGTCCACAGCGCGCCGAATTCGCCCGGCGTCAGCCCGTTATTATGCCGCACCTGAGAAAAATGACGGCAAATTCTGAAAAAAATATGATAAAGATACGACCGCTGTTCCTGCATGTTATTATCCCCACTCCTTTGTACAAAATTAGTTAGTTATATGAATTATATTAATCTCAACCGGGTCGGTATTTCTTCCTTTAAGCATGAAGCTTTTGTGAACATTTTTTTGGCGGGTTCTACGCAGCTCCGACATGTCGTGGGACGTGCAGAGGGCCTGCTGCCTGAGTTTTCAGACAGCAAGCCCTTTTAGCTGCTATTTTGCCCCAATCGTTGATCCGATTCTAAGCATTAATATTTTAATTCTCCAATTCGCTCAAAGCCGTCGAGCGAATAAGCGGTTATCCGCGCGGGCGAGACGGTATAAAGCGTCTTGCCGACATAAATGCCGCGCTGAATGGTGTTGCCCAGCTCATACCGCATAAAGCCGGCGGCGCCGGAATCTTCATTGGGCAACGTCCCCGCAATCTCAAAGCCGTCAGCCTTTATTTTGATCACAAGATAACCGGCAAAGCTGACCTGCTGCGCACCGGACCAAGGATTCTGCGGTGTTGCGCCCTGCGTGGTATAGATGGTGGCCGGAAAGCCGATCAGCCGCTGCTCAGGATAATACATCAACGCCTTATGATTTTGCAGCGCCTCGGTTGTGCTGCCCATATTGCCGAGCAGATAGCTGGCCTTCTCCTTCGGATCGGCCGGGTTCGAGACGTCGAAGAGCGTCAGCTTTAAGCCGTCCTGCACGACGCCGCCGTATTGGGTCACAACGGTATTCACCCCAAGCCCCAGCAGCGTGTTTTTGTCAATTGGATGCAGATATTCCGAAAAGCCGGGCAGCTTTAGCTGGCCCTTGACCAGAGGCTTTGCGGGGTTGGAAAGATCGATGACAAACAACGGGTCGGTCTCGCGGAAGGTGACGACATAAGCCGTATCGCCAACGTAGCGAACCGAATAAATGCGCTCGCCCTCGGCCAGATTCTCAACCGAGCCGACCGGCTGCAGCTGCCCGTCGAGCACATAAAGGTTATTGACCGTTTTACTATCGTTATTGTACGAGGTGGTAGCGATGCGCAGATTGCCGCCGTGCTCATCGAGCGAAAACTGATTGTCTATGTACCCCGCAACCTTACCGCTTGCAAGATACTTCAGCCCGCCGTTCGCCACCGAAAATCGCGTGACGCCGGTGGAACGCTCATACCGGTTTTGATTGCCGGTGCTCGTAACGGTGGCGGTCAGATAGAGATTACTCTGGCTCATCATAATCTGGTCGGCCATGCCCAGCACGGCCTTGGTGTCCGCCGTATTGGTCGAAATATTAAGCGCCGTCACAACGGCGTAATTTAAATTTTCAAGATAGGGCGGGATGATGATGTCGTCCGCCGGCAATACCTCAATCTTTTCTTCGGTACCCACCACCGGCAGATAACTGTACACCGGATCGGCCCCGGTCAAAACGTCGCCGCTGACCGTCTTGTTCGTCACCAGATAGAGCGTATCCTTTGTCAGCCGTGACGAGATATAGTGGCCGTCCTGTCTGTAATGACCGATCTCCTTGGGCATCTTATGGTCGCTGACGTCAAACGTGAGCGCCTCGGTCATCACAACGCTTCTCGCGCGGCCTGTGCCGCGGTAATACTCCGGTACAATCATGTCCGCAGAATCCCCGACAGCGGCGCTCTGGCCGCCGGCAACCGTACGAACGCCCAGATAATCGGTCAAGGCCCGATCAATGGGCTTAAGCAGCGTCTGCGCTTCTTCTTCCGGCACCGATTGCACAACAATCAGCCGGTTGCCGGCCAGATAAAGCTGAGCGTCGGCATATTCGGGCAGCAGGATGGTCGACAGCAGCTGTAAGCCGTTTACGGCAGAAATGGCAATCTGCGCGCCGCCCGTCGTACTGTCAAAGCGGTATTGATAAATATAGGTGCCGTCGGTTTTGACAATATCCGACTCGTCGACGCCCTCGATCTGAACATTGGTGCGGTAAACGCCGCTTCCGCCGCCCGCCACAGGGGCCATCGGCGCTGCATTGGCAAGCGGCATTTCGAGCATAGCTTCTTCTCTAAGCACCACACGCCCGCTGTTGTTGTCATTGGCGACGCCATAGCCATACCGTGCGGTCTGATTGTTCCAGACCGTGGTCAGCGCGTCGTAAACCTGCGAATAGCTTTCGGCCACCGGCTGGGGAACCGCGGGTTCCGCCTCCATAGCCGCAGCGTCGGCCGCTATCATCAGCGTTCCCGCCGGTGCTTCGGCGCTTTCAGCCTGCGCGGCCTTTGGCGCAAATTCTCCGGGTACCGCCGACATGGTGTTGGCCTGCCTGGCGTTATACCATCCGAAAAGGACGACGGCGACGCAGGCCGCATAGGATAAATACCTGAAATAAATGGTATTACCGCGTTTTTTCGGCTTGATCTCTAGCACTTTGGCGTCCTCATTCTCTGAGGCGTCGAGCGCTTCTAATTTATGCAGAAGATTTTCGGACTTTAAAGAATCGGGCAGTTGGAACCGCTCGCTGTCACGCAGTAAAAGCGCTCTGAGCCATTGCTGTTCATCTTTTGTGTCATCAATATTTCTGTCCTGTTCGTGGTCGCTCATAGTCGGCAGTTCCCCCCTTTTGTCATAGCATTGGGTCATTCTAAAATTCGCCGCAGCTTTTTAAGTGTCCGGTGCAGCTTGCTGCTTACGGTGCCGTGCGGCAGCTCAAGCATCTCTGATACCTCGCGGGTCGTGTAACCCTGCACGGTGGCAAGCATAATAATCTGCCTTTCGTCCTCCGAAAGGGTGCCCACCGCGTCCCAGACCGATATTTTGTCGGAGGGCGAAACGCCGTCCGGCATGCTGGGCTCTTCAAGTATATCGTCAATGTCGATGTTCTTGCGTTCCTTTATGTAGCCCGCGATGTGGCGCTTGCACCGCACCGACAGAATAGTCATCATCCAGCGCTTAAAGCTGCTCTCATCCCTGAGGTTTTTGATGCCCTTATAAGCCTCCACAAAGGTTTCGCTCACGGCATCCTCGGCGTCCTGTTCGTTGCCAAGGGTGTAAAGCGCAACTCTATAAAGCTCAGGTGCAATCATATCATACACCTGGGCAAAGCTTTCTTTGTTCCCCTCTTTTGCAGACCGGACCATCTCTGTGTCGATCACGCTTGCTGCACACCACCAATCTCAGCGGTTCGCCTATAATGTGCGATAACAAACCATTATTATTGCATCGCCGTAAATAAAATTCTATCTTTTGCCTCTGCGCCCAAAAAAAGCGCATTCTCAAAACCGAATGTTTCAAAAAATTAAGTGGGTTCCCTTCGCGTAAAAGAAACCGCACTCTGATGTCTTTTTTATTTTACCTGTTCTTATCGCATTCGTCAACCTGTGCATTCAGGAAATGTTTAAGCGTCGCAAAAAGTACCGCAATATCCCCCCTGATCGAAAATTGTTGGACATAAGAGACATTGAGCGCCATTTTGCGCGGCAGCAGCAACTCCTTATACAC
>JAEWMM010000053.1 GCA_023457175.1 Bacillota bacterium
CGTTACTCGCGCAGACTATCGTTAAATCCCTTAGATCATATCGACCCTATCGGGGCGCTGATGATTTTGCTGATCGGCATCGGCTTTGCGCGCCCTGTGCCAATCGATTCCCGCAATTTCCGCGACCATAAAATGGGGACGATTGTAACCAGTCTGGCGGGGCCCTTCTCCAACATTCTCATGGCGCTGGTCTGTCTGATCGTTGCAAAGCTCTTGAGGCTGGCCTTTATGGCGACGCAGCTTGGGTTTCTGGTGGGTATTTTTCAGGTTGTGACCTTTATGGTCAGCGTCAATCTGGGGCTGGCGGTGTTTAACCTTCTGCCCATTCCGCCGCTCGACGGTTGGCATGCCGTCTGCCCGCTGCTGCCGCGCGAGCTTTACTGGAAAATAGCAGCCTATGAGCATCAGCTCGTCTGGCTTGTGCTCCTGCTTGTCTGGATGGGCGCCTTCAACGGCATTCTCGGCACGCTCAGCGGTGTGTTGTATCTGCTGCTCGATACGCTGACCTTCTTTTTATAAAAGGCGCGGAAAGGAACGGTACGCCCATGACACAGCTCTCCTTTCGCCTTTCGGATTTTGAAGGGCCGCTTGATTTGCTGCTGCATCTGATCGCCAAGCATAAGCTTGATATTCTAAACATTGAGATCTCGGAGCTGCTGCGGCAGTATCTTGACTTTATAGAGAACCGCGAGGATCGCGATTTAGAGGTCACAAGTGAATTCCTTGAAATGGCCGCGCGCCTCGTGCATATTAAAACCGTCATGCTGCTGCCGCGCCATGAGGAGGAAGCGGACGACCTTAAGGGCCGTCTGACCGGCGAGCTGATGGAATATCAGCTCTGTAAGCTGGCCGCGCAGCAGTTTGGCATTTTGGCGCAGGAGAACCGTCTTTATGTGCGCGCGCCCATGACGTTGGAAACCGATTTAACCTATCGGCTGACCCATCCGGCATCGGTACTGCTCGACGCTGTGTCGGTCACCTCCGGCAGGGCGGTTCGCCGTCAGGCGCTGCGCCCGGCCGCTTTTTCCGGCATTGTCAAGCGCCGGGTGGTGTCGGTTTCCTCACGCATCATTCATCTGATGCGCAAGCTTTACCGCAACCCTAACAGTCGCTTTGACGCGCTGTTTGAAGACCAGCGCGACCGCAGCGAGCTGGTAGCGACGTTTCTGGCGGTGCTTGAGCTCATTAAGGGCGGGCGCATCACTCTGTCAAACGACGGCGAGACGGTTCATTTCCACCGTGCGGCAAAAACATTAAAACAAGAGGAGCCGGTATGAGCAAGAAGGAACAAACGCTGCTTGCGGTGCTGTTTGCCGTGGGCGAACCGATTGCGCCCGAGCGCATCGCCGAGGCGCTCGACATGAGCCCCGACGGTGTGCGCGGACTGCTTGAGCACCTGCGCGACACGCTCGACATGCAGGACAGCGCTTTGCAGATTCTGAATTTAGGCGGGCAATATCAGCTGGCGACCCGCAGGGAATATACCGAGGATATCCGCAAGGTCATGCTGGAGCGGCGCAATGTCTCGCTGTCGCCCGCTGCGCTTGAGGTGCTGGCCGCAGTGGCCTACAATCAGCCGGTGACCCGCGCCTACGTCGAGCAGGTGCGCGGCGTTGATTCGAGCGGTATCATTACAAGCCTGATCGAAAAGGGCCTTTTGGAGGAGGAAGGGCGGCTGGAGCTGCCCGGCAGGCCGATCGCCTATCGCACGACGGCGCATTTTCTGCGTACCTTCGGCCTCTCGTCGCTCGAAGAGCTGCCGATGACGGCGGTGACCGGCATGCTGGACGACGATCTGCCTGACGACCTGATAGAAGGGCAGATCGGGTTTGATGAACAGCTTGAGGCTATCAGGGAATAGGATGTGAGCGGCATGAAGATATTTGGATGCATTTTGCTGCTGATTTTGCTGCTTCTGCTGGTGCCTGTCCGGCTATATGTCAATTCCGAGCCGGAATTAACGGTTATCATTAAATATTTTTGGTTTAAAAGGGGCATTCTTCCCAAGGGCGCGAAGAAAGAGCGGCCCGCAGGGGAAAAGCCTAAAAAGAAGAAAGCCCGCGAGAAGCGCGCATTATCTTACACATTGCAAGAGCTTTTGGAGCTGCTGCGCATATTGCTGCGGCGCACCAGCCCCGCCGTGCGCCGTCTGCTGCGCCGCACCTCGCTGGCAAAATTTCGTATGCGCATGATCGTAGCGGGGCGGGACGCGGCCGAAACCGCCATCAAATTTGGCAAGGTCAACGCGCAGGTGTTCACGGCTGTGGCGCTGGTGGAAGAGCTCATCCGGCTCAAGGCCGACCAGATTCAGATTCTGCCCGGATTTGGCATCGCCAAAGGCGAGACAAGCTATTCCGGAGAGATGCGGCTCTCGCCGCTTGCGCTGCTGGTTGCAGGGGCGCAGATCGCCTTCTGGGGGCTGGTTTCGGCCCTGCCGCTGTTTTTAAAGTCACGCAACAACAAGACGTCGAAGAAAAGCGGCGGCGAGACGGCCGACGCGCGAAAGGAAGATCAGAATGGAAAAGAAACACCCCTTGAGCGAGGTGCTTGAAGCCTCTCTTGAAAACTTAAAAAAGCTTGTGGATGTCAACACCATCATCGGGGAACCGCTTGCCATGCCCGACGGCACCACCATTATTCCGGTTTCAAAGGTGAGCTTCGGCTTTGCGACCGGCGGGTCGGAGCTGCCGACCTCAAAGCCCGTCAGTCCCTTTGGCGGTGGCTCGGGCGGCGGGGTGACGATTCAGCCGCTGGCTTTTCTGGTCGTTTCAAAGGGCGATGTCAAGCTTTTGCAGATGCAGACGGCCGATAACACCGCCGACCGTGTTGTGAACATGATGCCGGGCGTCATCGACAAGGTTTCGGGCATTATACAAGATCAGTTCGGTAAAAAAGATTCTCAGAAGCAGGAGGCTTAAACAACCCGGCGCAATGCGCTGTTCGGCCAAAAATATAGCGCCGGTCTTTTTGGCGCCATGCTTTTTTGTTCTTGCCTTGCGGCGGCAAGACTGCATCCTTTGACGTATATAATTGGCAAAAATACTTGACGATTACTTTATAACCCCGCCGGATGGCGTACGGTTAAAAGCGAATCATTTTTTGCACCCGCACAGAATATGTTTTTTTAATGAGGCGGGTGAAATTGATGAAAAAACGGATCATTTCTATTCTGCTGGCACTGATGCTGATGTGTGGCGTCCATCGGTCGCTGGCGGCAGCCGACGGCTTTACTTCGGCAAAAGGCGCCGTGCTCATCGAGGCTTCGAGCGGGCGGGTGCTCTATGAAAAAGACAGCCACGAAAAGCTGTTGAACGCCAGCACCACCAAGATCATGACGGCGCTGCTGACGTTGGAGCAGGGCGGTTTGGACGATGTTTTTGTCGTCGACCCCAATGCGATTATGGTCGAGGGCAGCTCAATGGGGCTGCAGGCGGGCGATCAGGTCACGCTGCGCACGCTGGCCTGGGGTATGCTGCTGGCCTCCGGCAACGACGCCGCCAATGCGGCGGCTGTTCGTATTGACAAAAACGTCGATGCGTTTGTCGCGCGCATGAACGCCAAGGCCGAAGAGCTTGGCATGCGGGACACCCACTTCTCCAGTCCTTCGGGCCTGGAGACCGGTGAGCACTATACCACAGCCTTTGACCTTGCGCTGCTGTCGCGCTATGCGCTGCAAAATGACGACTTTAGCGAAATGGTACGCTCTAAATCGGCAAAGCTGTATTACGGCAACCCACCGTACCACCGCTGGCTGACCAACCACAACCGCCTGCTGTGGCAGAGCGAGGACTGCATCGGCATAAAAACCGGCTTTACCAAGGCGGCCGGACGCTGTCTTGTTTCGGCGGCGGAGCGCAACGGGCTGACGCTGATTGCCGTGACACTTAATTGCCCCAACGATTTTGGCGTGCATAAGATCGCGTACGATCAGAGCTTTGCAGAGCTGATGTTTGTCGATTTCCAAGAGATGCTCGGTCAGCTTTCGGTACCGGTGACCGGCTCAACCGAACAGAGGGTCGGGGTAAAGCCGCTGTGGACGCCCGGCGCTTACCTTACCGCGCAGGAACGCACCCACGTGCGTCTGAGCATTGCGCTTGAGAAATTTATCTACGCGCCCGCCCCCGAGGGACAGATTGTCGGAAAAGCGACGGTGCTGCTCGGCGATGTGCCGCTCTCGGTCACGCCGCTGGTCACAGCGCAGGAACGCCCGGCCAGATTCCCCGAAACGCGCAGCATCATTCAACGCGTTAAGGATTTTTTCGCTTTCCCTCAAAATTATCGCTTCCCGCTCAACGAGCGCTGGGATCCGAATTTAGAGCAGAAAAGGCAAAAACAGGCGGCCAAAGGGGAATCTTAAAAAACGAGCCTTAAAATTTATTTATGCGTGCTGCCCGCGCTATGGGCAGCCGCAATGCTTAGCGCAAAATGGCCCCGTATGGCATTTTGTGCCTGATGTGCAGGAAAGGGACGGTCATAAATATGAGAATACACAAGGTGCTATCGGATAACGGCATTCTGTCACGCCGCAAAGCCGAGCAGTATATTGA
>JAEWMM010000054.1 GCA_023457175.1 Bacillota bacterium
CACCGCTGCAGCCGCTTAGGGCCTTTGCAAAGGAGCTGGGTCTGGGCGGGCTTTATGTTAAGGATGAATCTTACCGCTTCGGCTTAAACGCCTTTAAGGTGCTGGGCGGCTCGTATGCGATCGGAAAATTTGTCGCCGGGCGGCTCGGACGCGATATCAGCGAGGCGGATTACGCCTTTTTGACCTCCGGGGAATTTAAGCGCGACTTTACGCCCTGCACCTTTTTCACCGCCACCGACGGCAACCACGGGCGCGGGGTAGCCTGGGCCGCCAACCGCTTAGGGCAGAGGGCCGTCGTGCTCATGCCCGCCGGTACCGTTAAAAGCCGGTATGAAAATATTAAAAAGCTTGGCGCTAACGTTATAATAGAACCGCTCAACTACGACGACTGCGTGCGCGAGGCCGCAAGGCTGTCTTCTCAAACACCGGCCAGCGTTGTTGTGCAGGACACTGCATGGGAGGGCTACGAGAAAATTCCGGGGCATATCATGCAGGGCTACGGCACGCTGATTGCCGAGGCGGTCGACCAGATGGCGCAAAACGGCGTTGCGCCCACCCATGTGTTTGTGCAGGCGGGCGTCGGCTCGCTGGCGGCGGCGGTGCAGGGCTACCTCGTCAACTGCTTCCCCCAAAACACCCCCAAGGTTGTGGTAACGGAATGCCGCGCGGCCGACTGCTTCTACCGCTCGGCCACCGCAGCGGACGGCGAAGCGCAGGCTGTGGGCGGCGCGCTTGATTCTATTATGGCGGGGCTTTGCTGCGGAGAGGCCAGCCCCATTGCATGGGATATCTTGAAAAACCACGCGGCGGCGTTCTGCTCCTGTGACGACAGTGTGTCGGCTGCAGGCATGCGCAGGCTCTCATCCCCCGTCGCGGACGATCCGCGCATTGTCTCGGGCGAAAGCGGCGCGGTCGGCATGGGGCTGTTAGACCTCATCTGCCGCAGCGGCGATTATGCCGGTCTAAAGAACGCGCTCAGCCTTGACGAAACGTCGCAGGTGCTGCTGATTTCGACCGAGGGCGACACCGACCCCGAACGCTACCGTGCCATTGTCTGGGACGGCGCTTACCCCAGCGCCGAGTAACTCCGGGCGCAGGCGCGCTATACCCCGCAGCGGTGTTTTGCCGGCGCGGGATATTGTGCTGCATCCTTTTTCGGCCGACCAAAGCATTTATTTCACTTAAAGCATATTTGTTTTCACGTCACTGAGCGCGCTTTACGACATCTTTTCTCTAACCGATGACCGGATTCCGGCATTTTTTATGTAATAGTGATAGTTTTGATCGCGGATTCTACAGGCGGCCTGTCTGAAAGCAAAATATCTTGCTGATTATGTAGAAATAATTGCTTCAATTTGGTATAATATCAGTGCAAAATACGCTATAATGGCTTTGTGCGCCTTTTATGGCAGTTGTTTCAATATTACATGCTTTTCCGACGTGGAAAGCGATTGATAAATATGATGGAGGTAACTACATGAGTAAAAAATTTGTCTACCTGTTCTCAGAAGCCAACGGAAAAATGCGCGAGCTGCTGGGCGGTAAGGGTGCAAACCTGGCCGAAATGACCAGCCTTGGCATGCCGGTGCCGCAGGGCTTCACGATCAGCACCGAGGCCTGCACCCAGTACTACACCGACGGCCAGAAGGTCAACGACGACATCAAGGCCCAGATTTTTGAGAGCCTTGAGGCGCTTGAAAAGCTTTCGGGCAAAAAATTCGGCGACCTTGAAAACCCGCTGCTCGTCTCGGTTCGTTCGGGCGCACGCGCGTCGATGCCCGGCATGATGGACACCATCTTAAACCTCGGCTTAAACGACGAGGTTGTCGAGGCGTTCGCCAAAAAGACCAACAACCCCCGCTTTGCTTACGACTCCTACCGCCGTTTTATTCAGATGTATTCCGACGTGGTTATGGAGGTCGGCAAGGCTTATTTTGAAAAGCTCATCGACGAGATGAAGGAAAAGAAGGGCGTCACCGAGGACACCGACCTGACCGCCGACGACCTCAAGGAGCTGGCCCGTCTGTTCAAGGCCGAGTTCAAGGCCAAGAAGGGCTTCGACTTCCCCGCCGACCCCAAGGAGCAGCTCATGGGCGCGATTATGGCGGTGTTCCGTTCCTGGGACAACCCCCGCGCCATTTACTACCGCCGCATGAACGACATCCCCTCCTCGTGGGGCACCGCCGTCAACGTTCAGATGATGGTATTCGGCAACACCGGCGACACCTCCGGCACCGGCGTTGCGTTCACCCGCAACCCCGCCACCGGCGAGAAGAAGCTGTTCGGCGAGTTTTTGATGAACGCGCAGGGCGAGGACGTCGTTGCGGGTGTGCGCACCCCCCAGTCGATTGACCAGCTCAAGGAAGTCATGCCCGAAGCATACGACGAGTTCGGCAAGATCTGCAACCGTCTTGAAAAGCACTACCGCGACATGCAGGACATGGAATTTACGATCGAAGACCGCAAGCTCTACATGCTCCAGACCAGAAACGGCAAGCGCACCGCCGCCGCCGCGCTTCAGATCGCCTGCGACCTTGTCGACGAGGGCATGATCTCCGAGCAGGAAGCCGTTATGATGATCGATCCCAAGCAGCTCGACGCCGTGCTGCATCCCCAGTTTGACGCCGCCGCACTCAAGGCCGCCAAGCCGATCGGCTCCGCGCTGCCTGCTTCGCCCGGCGCTGCCTGCGGACAGGTCGTCTTCACCGCTGAGGATGCCGTCGCATGGCATGAGACCGGCAAGAAGGTCATTCTGGTTCGCCTTGAAACCTCTCCCGAGGACATTGCCGGCATGCACGTGGCGCAGGGCATCCTGACCGTGCGCGGCGGCATGACCTCCCACGCCGCCGTTGTTGCGCGCGGCATGGGCACCTGCTGCGTGGCAGGCTGCGGCGAAATTAAGATTGACGAAGAGAAGAAGATCTTCTCTCTCGGCGGCAAAACCTTTAACGAGGGCGACTTTATCTCGCTCGACGGCTCGACCGGCAACATCTACGGCGAGGCCATCAAGACCGTTGAGGCTTCGATCTCCGGCAACTTCGGCCGCCTGATGGGCTGGGCCGACAGCTACCGCCAGCTCAAGGTTCGCACCAATGCCGACACCCCGTTTGACGCCGCACAGGCCGTCAAGTTCGGCGCCGAGGGCATTGGCCTGACCAGAACCGAGCACATGTTCTTTGAGGCCGACCGCATCCCCGCCATGCGCGAGATGATCGTCTCTAAAACCGAGGCACAGCGCCGCGCGGCGCTTGAGAAGCTGCTGCCGATGCAGCGCAGCGACTTTGAGGGCATCTACGAGGCAATGGCCGGACGCCCCGTCACCATCCGCTTCCTCGACCCGCCCCTGCATGAGTTCCTGCCCCACGAGGACGACGATATCAAGGCGCTTGCCGCCGAGATGGGCCTGACCTTTGAGGAGCTTAAAGGCACCATCGAGTCGCTGCACGAGTTTAACCCGATGATGGGTCATCGCGGCTGCCGTCTGGCCGTTTCTTACCCCGAAATCGCCGAGATGCAGACCACCGCGGTCATCGAGGCGGCCATCAACGTCAAGAAGGCGCATCCCGAATGGGAGATGGTGCCTGAGATCATGATTCCGCTCGTAGGCGAAATCAAGGAGCTGCAGTATGTTAAGTCGGTCGTTGTTAAGACCGCCGATGCGATCATCGCCAAGAGCGGCGTCGACCTTAAGTACCTTGTCGGCACGATGATCGAGATTCCCAGAGCTGCGCTGACTGCTGACGAAATTGCCAAGGACGCACAGTTCTTCTCCTTTGGCACCAACGACCTGACTCAGATGACCTTCGGCTTCTCGCGTGACGACGCCGCTGCATTCCTCGGCGCCTACTACGACAAGAAGATCTACGAGCAGGATCCCTTCGCCCGTCTGGACCAGACCGGCGTTGGCAAGCTTGTTGAGATGTCGGTCAAGCTTGGCCGCGAGACCCGCCCCGATATTAAGCTGGGCTTTTGCGGCGAGCACGGCGGCGACCCCTCCTCGGTCGAGTTCTGCCATAAGGTCGGCCTCCATTATGTCTCCTGCTCGCCGTTCCGCGTGCCGATCGCACGTCTGGCAGCCGCGCAGGCCGCAATCAAATTCCCCAGATAACGTTTTAAGCGAAGGCCTTAAAAAATGTGATATGAGCAGGGTGTCGGCGTCTGAAATCCAATGGATTTTGACGCCAGCACCCTGTTTTTTTATTTTTATTCGTTTTCGACGGGGCTGTTGACAACAAGAAAAAATTACGCTACAATTAATTGAACCATTAGTATAATTAAATTGCAGCGTGGACTCTACCCGTTGTGCAAAATAAAACCCAAGGAGCTGACATCATGAAAAAATGGGTAAAAATCGCACTTGGCGTCATTGTTCCGGTCGTCGTCCTGTCCGGCGCGTTTTTGGCAAATTATATGGTTTCTTTGCAGGCGTATAGAAGCGCTATCGCCAATATCACTTATAGCCACACCGACGCCTCCGGCATACCCGACGGGTCTTACATAGGAGACTATGACGCACGGTTTATTTATGCCAAGGTCAAAGTGACCGTTACAAATCATGCCATGACCGATATTGAACTCCTCGAATACCGTCATGACCGCGGCGCTGCCGCCGTACAGGTTATAAAAAAAATGCTTGACGCCCAAAGGCTTGACGTAGACGTTATAGCGGGTGCGACAAACTCCTGTAAGGTCATCAGAAAAGCGGCCGACAATGCTTTGTCCGCCGCAATTTGACAAAGACACTTCTTAAACGCCCTCCTTCTTTCAAAAGCGGGCAGGAGCCGTCTATCGGCCCCTGCCCGCTTACCTTTTTTACATAATCAAAGATAGGTATCGGTACCCTCGGCAAAATCGATGATCTCCGCAGTCGTCAGCATCGTACCGTTTTCATCGTCGGTCGGTTTTTCAGACATCTGCTCAAGGGTTGGTATATGCTCCCGGTTGGTTTCCAGCGCGCTCTTCTGAGAGCTGCCCTGTCTTTCGGCTTGCTGTAAAATGCGCTTATCCACGCCGCTATTTTCGTCCTGACTTGCAAAATAGTCTATCATGCTTTCACCACACTTTTAAAAATCCAAAGCCATTTTCATATGATATCGCATTAAAAGATTGATACTTTAGTGGAATATCAGTATAAGGCTGGCGGCGGCCGGCTCCCCGATAAAAAGCAGCCGGTCGCCTGCCTGTCTTTTCTCGGCCCCTCTTATTTCGTCGCAGTACTATTATCTGCGGCAGCACGGCCGTTATGCGCGGCAAATGTGATAAAGGGGTATTTGCGACACAATCTGTCAGCCTATTGATGCACCATGTCCTCAATAGAGCGGCTGATATTGTGGGTAATCGGACTCCAATGAATTTTTTTAAACAGCGCGACAATCGAAATTGGCACATAGGTGAATATGAATATCGGAAAGGTGAAAAGATATAGAATCTTCTTGGCGGCGCAGGCATGAATCCGTTTCCATTCGGTGACGGTCGTCAGCAGGCCGAATATGAACAACGCCGCATAAAAGTTGAGCATTGAGGCAAAGATGGCATCGGTGGTCAGCGGAATGAGCTTAGGCGCTACATCCGCGCCCAACAGAGCGGTCAGCAGAAAAATGCCGTTGACCGTCACGCTGGCCAACGAGACAAACAACGCAGGGGCGATGGTCATGAACATGTCATAGCAGCCAAACTGGCGCTTGACCGCAAAGCCGTAAACCAGTTGCTTATAATATCGCCCAAACACCTGATAAAATCCCTTGGCCCAACGCAGCCGTTGCGTCCAGGCTTGTCCCCAGGTACAGGGCTGCTCGTCATAAAGCACAGCGGTGTGGCAATAGCCGATCTTTTCGCCGTTGATGACGCAATCGACCGAAAATTCGATATCCTCGGTCAGAAGGTGGTGCTTCCAGCCGTTGTTCTGGCGAATAATGTCGTTGTGCACCAAAAAGCCGGTGCCTGAAATGGCACAGCTCGTGCCCAACAGCATACGCGGGTAGTTCAGATAGCGCGATTCGCGCAGAAACCAAAGGGAATACCCGGCCGACAGCCAGTTGGAGGCATAGTTCTTCGAATTACGGTAAGACGTCAGCACGCGGTAGCCCTGATCAAACCATTTGTTCATCTCACTCACAAAATTCTCAGCCAGCAGGTTGTCCGCATCAAAAACAAAATAGCCCTCGTAAGCGTCGGGACCATAATCCCGCGCAATACCTTTAAGCATAAAATCCAGCGCAAAGCCCTTGCCGACCTGCTCACGGTTAAAGCGCTCATAAACCGCTGTTACGCCCGCCTTTTTGGCGACAGCCGCCGTATTGTCGGTGCAGTTGTCCGCCACAATAAATATGTCCAGCAGCTGCTGCGGATAGCTTTGCTTTTTAATGCTGTCTATCAGCTCGGCAATGACGGCGCTTTCGTTTCTGGCGGCAATCAGCACGGCGTAGCGGTGGTTTTTAGCCGCCTCGGGCGGCTGCTGCGGGCGGCGAACAACGCCGACAATCGCATAAATGATCTGATAAAAATAAAACAGTGTAAATAGAATAAACAGTGTAGAAT
>JAEWMM010000055.1 GCA_023457175.1 Bacillota bacterium
AACCACCGCATCTATGAAGACATTGCCCGACGCACCGACGGGGACATTTATATCGGCGTTGTCGGCCCGGTGCGAACCGGAAAATCCACCCTGATTAAAAAATTTATGGATCAGATGGTGCTGCCCAATATCACCGATTCGGCCTGGCGCGACCGGGCCACCGACGAAATGCCGCAGTCGGCGGCGGGCAGAACCATCATGACCACCGAGCCGAAATTCATTCCGGAGGAAGCCGTGCGCATCTCGGTGGACAACAACGCGCAGTGCAACGTGCGCCTTATCGACTGCGTGGGGTATATTGTGCCCAGCTCATTGGGCTATATTGAAAACGACCAGCCCCGCATGGTGATGACACCGTGGTTTGACCGGGAGATTCCGTTTAACATGGCGGCCGAAATCGGCACCGACAAGGTCATTAAAGAGCATTCGACCATCGGCCTTGTGGTCACAACCGACGGCTCTATCTCCGACATTCCGCGCGAGGAATATGAAGAGGCCGAGCAGCGGGTCATCCATGAGCTTTCGGGCATTGGCAAGCCGTTTGCGGTCGTGCTTAACTGCGTCAACCCCGAGTCGGAACAGGCGCAGGCGCTGGCGGCGCGCATGGAAGAAAAATATCAGGTGCCGGTCACGCCGCTCAACTGCCTGGGATTGGACGCTCAGGGCATTGAAAAGATTCTGCAAAGCGTGCTTTATCAGTTCCCGCTCAAGCAGATTGCCATTGAGATTCCGCGCTGGATCGTCGCGCTTGAGAAGGATCACTGGTTGAAAAAAACGCTGTACGACGCGGTTAAGCAGTCGACCTTTAGCATCAAGCGCATGCGCGAGCTGCCCGAAAAGCTCGGCAGTGCCAAGAAATGCGAATATCTCAACGATTTTACACTCGATTCCATCGACTTTGGTCAGGGCAGCGCGCGTGCGCGCGCGACGGTTGACCCCAAGCTCTTCTACCGCGTCATCGGCGAGGCGACGGGCATCGACGTGCACGACGACACCGACCTTATGCCGGTGATGATCAAGCTTGCCGCCATTAAGCGCGAACACGAAAAATACCGCCATGCGCTCGACGAGGTAGCCGCCACCGGCTATGGCATCGTCATGCCGACGATGGATCAGCTCACGCTTGAGGAGCCTGAAATCATCAAGCAGGGCGGGCGATACGGCGTTAAGCTGCGCGCCTCGGCGCCGTCGATTCATATGATGCGCGCCGATATCTCCACCGAGGTTTCGCCCATTGTGGGCAGCGAGAAGCAGTCCCAGGAGCTGGTGGAATATCTGCTCGCGGAATTTGAAAGCGACCCGGCGAAGATCTGGAGCTCGAATATTTTTGGCAAAAGCCTGCACGAGTTGGTCAATGAAGGGCTGCACAACAAGCTCTACCGCATGCCGACCGACGCGCGCGGCAAGCTGACCGAAACGATCGAGCGCATCATCAACGACGGGTGTTCCGGCCTTATCTGCATCATTTTATAGTGCCGGCGCAGAATATCGTTGCAAAGAAAGCGCGGCTCAGGCGCAGCGCTGACCGGCTCAAGGTTTTTGTGGGGCGGCAAACCCGTTCCAATGCTGCCAAAAGGCACCGTGCATTTTAAACTCGCCAGAATGCCCGCGCTTTTTTAAATCGGTTGTAACAGGTACAGGTGGCCGCGGTTTCATAACGGGAACCGCGGCTGCCGCCTGTTTGTTTAAAAAATTCTGTATGTCTTCTGCCGCGGAAGGCTCTGCGTATGGGAAACAGTGATTATAACTGTCTCGATAACCTTTCTCTGTCGACGCAAAACGGCCTTTGTAATAGTTTCATCCAATTTTAACATAAACTTATTGAATCGTATGGCAATAAACGGTATCATAAAATTAAATATAAATTAAAAGGAAAAGCGCTATGAAAAATGTTTTTCGATATGTTTCCTTTGCGGCTGCGGCCATCGTTTTGATGTCCACCTGCATGGTGGCGTTCGCCAGAGACAACAAGGACGATTTGCCAGTTTCGGCCAATTGCGCTATAGCCGTTGAGGGAGACAAGCTTACCGTTTCGGGCAGCTATGCCGCTACCGCCAGTTATACGATCAAGGACAAAGCCGTGACCTTTGCGGTGGACGGCACCGGGCTGATATTGACCTATCCTGCTCAGGGCGGTAACATTAAAACCATCCGGCTTGGCAAGCGGATTCATGCGTTTAACGTGTCCGGCACGTTCGATGCGCTCACGCTCGATGATACACTCGACTATCACTACACCGTAACGGTCGACGCAACGGTTGGCCAGCTGACCGCAAACGGCGATGTCAAGCTGCTGCTGACCGGAGAAACGGCCATCGACACGCTTATGCTTGCCAACGACAAGGCGGTCGTAACGGCTGAAAGCGAGGTCAAAATTAAGAGCACAAATCGCGCACCCGATTCCGAAACCTATCTGTCGGTCGCTGTCCGCGATTATCGTGCTAATACATCCGCGGCTTCTTATGACAGCGCGACCGGTGTGCTCTCCCTTACAGCCAATCGGGCAGGATGCACCGTAACCGATGCCCTAAAAGACGTTGTGATGACCGTTCGACAGGCGCATGGCGATCTGGCGGTGGCAGGGCGGTGGTACTGGCCGAACCTCGACGGCGGCGCGACGGACAGCGGCCGTTATTTGTATCGCTTTGCGCCCACCGCGCAGGGGAAAGGCGTACAGGAGCTGACGGTGGCGTTTACCAAGGCTGAGAGTATGTCTTAAAAATTCTAAAGCATCTATCAAGGGGGGCGCCGCAAACAGTGCGCAACCAAGGACTGTTCCTGCATTCGGCATAACGTTGTTTGTCATCCGCTGAACGCAGGATGTAATGTCCTCGGTGCACTGTTCTGCTGCGCCCTCTTATTTTTGACCATTGAAAGCCACATTCCACTGCTGCTACAGTGTACTTGCGGGGTAACCCGACATTGTAGCAGAAAGAGGAAACGAAAATGGTCTCCAACAAAAATACCAGACAGATTAAAGAAATGCAAAAAGCATTTAATAGTCTAAAGACTTTTCGCCCAAAAAGTGGTAAGCTAAAAGAAAACGGATTATGGGATGAAGCGACGAAAAGCGCCGTAGCGGATTTTGTAAAGAAATGCCGGCAAAGCGATTTCATGCAATTTTTAACAAAGGACCCCTATAATGTTGTGGTCATCATAGACCGCATCAATAATACCGCCGGGGTGGGGCACAGCGCTTTGTATCAATTGCTTCGGGCAAACACACGACAAATTCAGAGATTGATTTGGACTGCGGGAGCTAAAGAATTTCTAGATAAGAAAATGCACTGTACTATCTCTTCGCAGACGCTCTTGCATTCCTTACAGAAAAGTCCGCCGCCCATCTACTGGGGACAACATTCGCTTGCTGTGGAAAAAATCATCAGTTTAGAAAAATTTTGCAGTGGTATTATTGCGGCACTATCAGCTCATTCTTTGCAAAATGCCGCTTATGAGTCTTTTTCGGGCACAATATCTCTGGACATAGGGAATGAAAATAAAGACTTATATCTTTCGGTTGGCAAAATTGATATCCAATATCGCGCCGATTTCGATTCGCTAAAAGGTTGGGTATTTACCTGCCACGCTGAAGATAAATATAATTTTGACAGCTATAGGAAGATACCGCTTGAGGAGATTTTCACTAAGAAATTCAAGGATATGTTTACAGACAACTTAGGAAGCATCGCAAATAACATTGGACTTCTTTCTCAAAAAGACAAGGTGATAGCGGAATATTGCATATACATTAATTTTGTGTATTATTATAAAGGGGAATTTTATGAAACCATCTTCCCATCCTATCACACCCCCACGGTATAAATGGCTGTGGTTCTTTGTTGCTCTGGCTATTTTGGTTCATCTGACCTTTCTGACGGTTTTTGGGCTGACGATCTATCGGCGCATCTCTAATTTTTGGAATGCAAGCATTTCCACAGCAGAGTCCGCCGAGCGGTGGCGCGCATGCCTGCCCAAGCTGGAAGAGACGCTCAGGGGGCACGGTGTTCGTGATTACGAGGTCAGCGAAAATGAGTGGGGTTTAGAGCGCAGGCTGAGGGGCTCCTTTCCCGAAGGCAATATCGATATGACATTTGAGAATGAAAAAGGGCTGGAGCAGTGGGCACTTAAGATGACTCTTCACACCGATCATTTTCTCGGTGATTTACCGGACGATCAGGCGTTCGTCGATATGGTGGCCGCGCTTTGCAGCACGTTGAGCAGCGGTATGTTCTCCGCCGATTTTATCGAAGAGGATTTGACCCGAGCTGTGTTGAATGCGCAGAAGAATTTTATGTCAATGAAGTGGGGTGACGCTTCTGAGAACATTGGCGATGCAGAGACCTATTTTGGTCCCTTTTTCACCGGTTATATGGTCGTCGGGGTGAAGCAGCAAAGCTCCGAGCATTATATTACACGCTTTTATATAACGGCGTGTACAGGCTACAAACAGGACTGACAAAAAGCGCTCCCCATTTTTCGGGGAGCGCTTTTAAACACATAAACCTTACTTATTGGCCAGCGCCGCCTTGAACTGCTCGATCATCAGCGGAACAACCTTGAAC
>JAEWMM010000056.1 GCA_023457175.1 Bacillota bacterium
CGCTCTCCGAGCATATGGACCAGGTCGTGCTGGTGGGTGAGACGCTGATCCGTTGCGAGAATATTGACGCCGCAGACTTCGAAAGTCTGATGACGACGGGCGAAATGACTTTGGCCAAGAAGGGCGATGTTCACGCAGCCGACGGCGGGGAAGCGAACGCCTTAAACGCCGATAACGCTGATAACGTTGATAACGCCGATGCAGCGGCGCCCATTGAGGACGCTGAACCGCCTTCGTCCGTCGAAGAGAAGCCGGCCGACGACGCCGTGCCGCGCGAATAGACCGATTAAAGCGCCGTGCCGCAAAATGATTTTGACATCATTTTGCGGCGCGGCTTTCCTCTGTGCATCCCACAGCGGCTTTTGGTGCAGACTAATACTACGCTGCCTAAAATTACAATGTCCTTGCAGCCAATTTTGCGCCCGTCCTTATTATCTCTGCCGGGCGGCAGTCCGTCTGCGCCATCCGCTTTGACAGACGCAGAATTGTCCGTACAAATCAATTCGCATTTTAGCCGGTGTTTAGCATCATCAGTCGTGGGGCGATTCTGATATCAGAAAAATGCGCAGGGCGATTCGCCCGCTACACTTGTCGCCCCCACGCGCAATTATACCATTCGCTTGCGCCCACGGCATAATACTGGAAATATTCATAAATCTGTGTTACAATGGCACAGTATAAATTTATGAAACAAGAGATGAAAAGGTTGGAGAGGTATTGATGACGACAAATCTGATTCGTACTGCGCTTTCGCGCGGGGTTAACCTGTCGGTGTTAAGCGATCCTAAATTTAAGCATAACCGGATTTCGGTCAACCTGATTGTGCCGCTTGACGCGCAGACGGTGGGCCGCTATGCCATACTGCCGTTTCTGCTGCGCAAGGGCAGTCAAAGCTGCAACGATTTTACCCAGCTCAACCGCCGGCTTGACGTTATGTACGGCGCTTCCCTCGCGGCGGATGTGGGCAAAAGCGGCGGCAATCAAATTATAACACTGGGGATAAAAACACTGGATGACCGCTTTACGCTCGACGGGGAAGATCTCGTGCGGCAGGCGGCTGTTCTGCTGCGTGAGCTTTTAACCGAGCCGCTGATAGAGGACGGCGCCTTCGACCGCAAGGAGTTTTTTCTTGAGCGACAGAACCTTGTCGACGCCATCGAGAGCCTGATCAACGACAAGCGCAGCTATGCGCTGGCACAGTGCCGCATGCTTATGGGGCGCGATGACCCTTCTGCGCTGTTTAAATACGGCACGGTCGAGCAGGCGCAGGCGCTGACGCCCAAAGAGGCGGCCGAAGGCTACCGCCGGCTTTTGGACACCGCCGCCATCGAGATTATGTTTGTCGGCTCAGGCGACCCGTCGGCCGCCTCCGAGGTTATGAAAAAAGCGTTTGCGGGCCTGACAAGAAACCCGCAGCCCTTTACCGACGCCAAAATCTGTGCGGCGGGGGAGGAAACGCTTAAAAAGACCGAATATCTCGATGTGGCGCAGTCCAAGATGGTGCTGGGCTTTCGCTGCGACACGCGCGGCGACAGGGCGCAGCAGGCCGCTATGCGCCTGATGACGGCGCTTTACGGCGGTACGCCCTCCTCCAAGCTGTTTTTGAATGTGCGCGAAAAGCTGTCGCTCTGCTATTACTGTGCTGCGCGGTACGACCGCACCGCCGCCGTCCTGCTCGTTGACTGCGGTGTTGAAAAGCAGAATATCGAAAGCGCCAAGAAGGAAATTCTTGTACAGCTCGATGAGATTCGAAACGGCAATTTTGAGGATGAAACGTTTGAAAACACCCGCCTGCAGATGAAAAACAGCCTTCGCGCCGTGGCGGATTATCCCGGCACGCTTGAGGAATGGTACCTTTCGCGCATTTTATCCGACGAGATCGCCTCCCCGGAGGAGGAAATGCGCGCGATCGACGCCGTAACCCGCGAGCAGGTGATTGAAGCCGCCAAGCAGGCTCGCCTCGACGCGGTTTATCTGCTCACTTCAAAGGAGGATTCGGTCAATGCTTAGTGAAACTGTTGCTTGCCGCCGCTTGGAGGAAAGCTATACGCGCATCGAACATCCCAGCGGCCTGACGCTGATGCTCTGCCCGATGAAGGGTTTTTCGGGCGCATATGCGTTGTTTGCGACCCGCTGCGGCTCGATAGACGATTCGTTTGCCATTGGCGACGAGGACTATACCACCGTGCCAAACGGCATTGCCCACTTTTTAGAGCATAAGCTCTTTGAAAGCGAGGAGGGCGACGCCTTTGAGCAGTACGCCAAAACCGGCGCGTCGGCCAACGCGTATACTTCGTTTGACCGCACCGCCTATCTGTTTGGCTGCACCGACAAATTTGACGAGTCGATTGAGATTCTTCTAAACCTCGTCACCAAGCCCTATTTCACCGAAAAAACGGTGCAAAAGGAGCAGGGGATTATTGGGCAGGAGATCAGGATGTATGACGACGACCCTGAGTGGCGGGTCTATTTTAACCTGCTCGGCGCGCTTTACCACAACCACCCGATCCGCGTGGATATTGCCGGGTCGGTTGAGTCGATTTCTGAGATCACCGCGGAGCTGCTCTACCGTTGCTACAACGCGTTTTATAACCTGAACAACATGGTGCTGTCGGTCGCCGGAAACTTTGACGTCGATACCGTGTTGAAGGCCTGCGACAAAATTCTGCTGCCCGCGGCGCCCGTGACGGTGCGCACCCGCGACATTGACGAGCCGCCGTCGGTGCGCGAGCGCCGGATTGAGCAGAAGCTTGAGGTGGCGACGCCGTTGTTCCAGATCGGTTTTAAGGGGACGCCTAAAAGCTACCGTGAAAATATTCTCGCGCAGGTGACCGGCGAGATTGTTTGCGACCTTGTCGCGGGCGAATCGACCGAATTATACCGCGTGCTCTACGACGAGGGACTGATCAACACCAGCTTCGGCACCGAGGTGATGGCCGGCCCGAACTATCTTGTCAACATCTTTTCAGGCGAATCGAGAAACCCTGACGAGGTGTTTGCGCGCCTTTTAAAGGGTGTTGAGGCGCTGCAAGAAAACGGCATCCCCGCTGAAGCGTTTGAGCGCGCGCGCCGCGCCGCTTACGGCCGCTACGCCGGTATTTACAGCTCGGTCGAGGCAATGGCGGGCATGATGGTGCTGGCCTCTCTGGCCGAATTTGGCGCTTACGAGCCGCTTGAGCTGCTCGACGAGCTGACGCTAAACGACGCGCAGGCGTTTCTGCGCGAGAATTTTGACCCTGCGCGCTGCGCGCTTTCGGTCGTGCGCGATTAGGCTGGCTGCGTTTAAAATCGTGAAGTAAAATTTTTAGCAATAAAGTCTATAGGACGCGTTTTTCGCTTATAAAAGCAAAAGACAGACAGCACGACGCATTAATGTTGCTTCCAGTACAATATTATATTAAAAGCAGCATTAGACAGAAAAGAGGGGACACGCATGAATCCATTCATCCATCTGGCCAGCGCAGACACCGCCGCTCAAGTGGCGTTCCCCGGTCTGGGATTGAATTTTTCCATTTCGCGGGTGGCGGTCTTTATCGGGCCGTTCACCATCTACTGGTATGGTATTATTGTCGTGACCGGCATTGCGCTCGGCGTGTTTTACGCCACCTGGCGCGCCGGCCAGTTTGGCGTTGACAAAGAGCGTTTAAACGACGTTTTTCTCTATGCCATCGTCGCGGGTATGCTTGGCGCCCGCGCTTATTACGTCGCCTTTTCGTGGGATTATTACAAGCTGCACCCCGAGGAGATTATACAGATCTGGAAGGGCGGCATCGCCTTTTACGGCGGTATATTGGCGGCGATACTCTGCGGTTATCTGCTGTGCCGCCGCTGGAAGCTGCCGGTTGTGCGCGCGCTGGACGCCTCTCTGGGCGGCCTGCTTTTAGGGCAGTCGATCGGGCGCTGGGGCAATTTTGTCAACGTTGAGGCGTTCGGCGGCTACTTTGAAGGGCCGTGGCGCATGGTCAGCCCGATCATCGATAACTATTTTCATACGCGCCCTAATCTGCTGCCGGGCTTTACGTCCGAGCAGGTGCTGCAAATGCGCGATATACCGGTGCACCCGACCTTCTTCTACGAGGCGGCGTGGACGATGCTGGGCTTTCTGTTCATCGTCTGGTACACCAGGCGGCGCAGCTTTAACGGTGAGCTGACGCTGATGTACTTTTTCATCAACGGACTGGGCCGAGCGGTCATCGAAGGGCTGCGCACCGATAGTCTGACCGCGGGCAGTATCCGCGTTTCGCAGATCTTGGCGGCCTGCATGGTTGTGCTTTCGGCGGTGCTGTGGTTGATCGCCCGCAAGAAGCTGGCCGACGGCGCTGCGCCGGCATGGTTACGGCTGGCGCCGACGGCAACCGGCGCACCAATGGCGGCGCCGACACAGCCAAGAGACACGCAAGAGACTCGGCCGCCAAGCGTGCCGCCTGATAAGAACAGCGCTGCCCGCACTGGCCGACCGCACGATGAGGCCGATTAAATACGGCATGGCACGGCATGGCATCTCTACCGGCAAATGTGACCCGGTCACAGCTTTCTTAGTTGATTTTTGATAGCATAAAACCAGAGAGGTGAATGCTATGAAAATTTTAAGCTATATCATCGGCGGTATCGTCGGCGCGGGCGCGGGCTATCTGTACTACTATTTTATCGGGTGCTCAACCGGCCAGTGCCCTATTACCTCCAACCCGTGGAGCGCAACGGTCTACGGCGTTGTGTTGGGTGTTTTAATTGCGGGCCTTTTCGTCAAATAGACTTTGTTTTTGACGCATGGCCAGTCTCGGCGTAAATGATGGCTTCAGCGCTATCAAAATGCTGCAAAAGCCGATCAAATGCCTTGACAAAGCCAAAAACCTATGATATTATATTTTTTGCCGCATGTTTTGGGCTATAAGTGCGCCTTATTTAACCAGAGGTGACGCCCAAAAGCAGCGAGACTGAACAGATAAGCAGGTGTAACATGTACGCAGTATTCA
>JAEWMM010000057.1 GCA_023457175.1 Bacillota bacterium
CAGGTCATGCAGATCTGCCGTGAGCTGGCGGGCTTTTCGTACGGGCGGGCCGATCTTGTGCGCCGCGCCATGAGCAAAAAGAAGGCCTCGGTCATGCAAAAGGAGCGCGAGCATTTCATCTATGGCCTAAAAAACGACGACGGCACAATTGAATGCGCCGGCTGCATCGCAAACGGCATCCCTGAGGATGTTGCCAGCGCGATCTTCGATGAAATGAGCGCTTTTGCGGCCTATGCGTTTAACAAATCACATGCGGCGGCCTATGCTTATATCTCATACCAGACCGCTTATCTCAAGTGCCACTATCCCAAGGAATATATGGCGGCGCTGCTGACCAGCATTCTGGATAATACTCCGAAGGTGGTTTCTTACATTGGCGAGTGCGCGAGGCTCGGCATCCGCATTCTGCCCCCCGACGTCAACGAAAGCTTAGAAGCTTTTTTCGCGACCGAGCAAGGCATCCGCTTTGGATTGCTTGCGATTAAAAATCTCGGACGCGGCGTGGTGCGCGCGATACTTGACGCGCGGCGAACCGACGGAAAATTTACCGATATTTACGACTTTTGCAACCGGCTTTATGAGTCCGACCTGCGGCGCCGCAGCCTTGAAAGCCTGATCAAATGCGGCGCCTGCGACGGCTTTAATCTCTCTCGCCGTGCGCTGCTTTCGGGGTGCGACGCGCTTTTAGAAGACATTGACCGGGTACATAAGGCCAATATCTCAGGGCAGGTCAACCTGTTTGACGGGTTTTCTTCCGGCGAGGATATCTCTCATCATCAGCTGGCCCAGCAGCCCGAATTTGAGCCCTCGCAGCTCTTAAAGATGGAAAAAGAGATCATCGGCCTTTATGTGTCGGGGCATCCGCTGTTGGCCTACCGCGGGCTGATCGCATCGCTGCCGGTCGTCAGCATCTCGGATATCATCGCTTCGGCCGAGAGCAAAACCGACGCGCTGCACGACGACGCCCACATCAGCATCGCGGCAGTTGTGGACGCCAAAAAGCTGACCGTTACCAAAAAAGGGGATACGATGGCCTATCTTACGGCCGAAGATCTGACCGGCAGCATCGAGGTGCTGGTTTTTCCGCGAGTGCTTGCGCAATATGCGGCGCTGACCGACATTGACCGGCTCGTGGTTTTAAGCGGCAGGCTTTCGTACCGTGAGGACGAGGACCCCAAGCTGATTTTAGAGGAGGCGCGCTCTTTGGACGACATGGGAAATGCCACCCAACAGGCCGGCGTTTATGCCAACAAGACCACACCGACACCGCAGGAAAAACCCCGTGCCACGTCTTTGAAGCCGGGGCTGTATCTGAAGGTTGCCGCGCCGGGAACACCCGCGTGGCTCAGTGCACAAAAATATATGGCGGTGTTTGACGGCGGTACCCCCGTGTATGTATACTTTACAGAAAGCCGTCAACTGACGCTGGCGCCCCGGAATATGTGGGTTTCGCTCTGCGAGGTGCTGCTGCGTGTGTTAAAAGAGACGCTTGGCGAACAGAATGTAGCAGTGGTTGAATAGACCGCTGTACGATATCAATCGTGTGGGAGGAATTGTTATGATCAGAAAAAAGGCGATCGGCATATTAACCAGCGGCGGCGACGCCCCCGGCATGAACGCAGCGGTACGCGCAGTGGTGCGCATGGGCATTAACCGCGGGTTTTCGGTCGTGGGTATCAAGCGCGGTTATTCGGGCCTCTTGGCCAACGATATGTCGGATATGCACCTGCGCAGCGTCAGCGAAATTCTTCAGCGCGGCGGTACGGCGCTTTACTCTTCGCGCTGCCCCGAATTTTCGGAGGAGCGCAATATCATCAAGGCAGTGGAAATCTGCAAGAAGGCCGGCATTGGCACCCTTGTGACCATCGGCGGCGACGGCACCTTCCGGGGCGCCTTGGATCTGTGCCGTCACGGGATGCCCTGCATCGGCATTCCCGGTACCATCGACAACGACATTTCCTCCTCGGACTACACAATCGGCTTTGACACGGCCATCAACACGGTGGTGCAGATGGTGGACCGCGTGCGAGATACCTCGCAGTCGCACGACCGCTGCTCAGTCATCGAGGTCATGGGGCGGCACGCGGGCCATATTGCGTTGCACGCCGGAATTGCCTGCGGGGCTCTGGCGATTCTTGTACCGGAAATTGAGTTTTCTCTCGAACGCGACGTGGTTGCCAAAATGGTGAGCACGCTACGTTCAGGCAAGCAGAATTTTATTATTATGGTGGCTGAGGGTGTCGGCAGCGCGCCTGAGATCGCCGAGCAGATCGAGCGCCTTACCGGCATTGAAACGAACGCTGTGGTGCTTGGCCATGTGCAGCGCGGCGGCACGCCCACCGCTCAGGAGCGTGTGATCGCCAGTGTCATGGGCCACCACGCTGTTGAGCTTATCGAGCAGGGCCAGAGCAAACGCGTCGTGGTCTACCGTCAGGGCAGGGTTGTGGATATCGACATTGAGGAGGCGCTTTCCATGCACAAGGGTATTGACATGAATCTCTATCGTGTCGCCAATGATATTTCCATTTAATTTTGTTGCTTGTAGTCAATAAAACCTTTTGCGCTGAAATCCGTAAATTTTGCGGATTTACTATAGAACTCACGAGCGTCATTACTGCGGTGATGGCGCTCTTTTGCTTGCATGAAACGCCGCTGACGAAGCATTTTGTTTGATGTTTCTTTCCAGCTATTTGCAATGGCGGATTTTACAAATTACCGCAAAAAGGAAACGCTTATTTTCTAGTTAGAAAAATGCTGCCAGGAGAAATTTTAGCGATAAGACGAACAGAGATTGGCGCAGCAGGGGGCTGTTAGGGAGAAGCCGCAGCACCAGCCTTGAAGACGGGGTTTGGCACCCCGATAGCAAGCGTACGAATTCGCTTGACAGGCCTCTTGCAATTTTTAAAAGACTCGTTCATAATCAAAAACAAAATGCAATAAAACCTAGTTCTGGAGGCGAAAACTTTTGGTTATCATATTTTTTGGCGCTCTGTCGGACAGTGAGAAGGACCTGATCAATCAGATTTTTAAAGAATCTAACATTAAGTTTTATAACATATCCTTTCAAATGTTACATTCACATTCAGACGCGGAGGAGGCTGTTTCGCAGGCTTTCTTAAAAATTATAGATCATATAGAAAAAATATCCAAATTACCCAGTCCCAAAATCATCCCTTACTGCGTTGTAATAGTAAAGAACGAATCAACAAATATTTTAAGAAAACGAATGAAGGCTGTCCCTATGGAAGAGCTTGAAGCCAATGAAGATGGCTATTACTCCGAGATTGAAGACATGTGGTCGAAAGATATTGATCGAAAGCAGTTGTTTGGCGCAGTTGACAGGCTTTCCGGCGAAGAAAAATATCTGATTCACTTGCGCTATGCAAATGATATGAGCTTTAAAGAGATCGCCGCTTTGCTGGGCGTCAGTGAAGAAACGGCCAAAAAAAGAGGGTATCGTATTCTTAAAAAGCTGCGTGCCTTTTATGAGGAGAGTGATGAAAATGTCCAGTACGTTTAATAATTTTATGCGAGAGGTCTGTAGACAAGCGTTGGAGAACGATTTTGCAAGGCTTGAACGGTCTGATGTCAGCGACACCCCGATTCGGCTGCTTGACGAGAAAGAAGTGCCAACATTGGCTTTGAAGATAACGGCGCTGCCGGCGGAATATATGAATACGCTCTTCTTAAGGTACTATTTTAACTTCTCGCCTGAAGACACCAACGCCATGCTGGTGACCACGCATTCTATTGGCAGACTGCGGTATACCAAAAGCATGCTGTCCCACTTTATGGGATTGGATGGCGCTGTGGTGGATGACCATTCCATGAGGCTGGCTTGCGAGGCGGCCCTTTCGGAGTATACCGCCCATGACCCCCGGAACGTATGGCGTATTCCGAAATACTCCAACGCCTTCAGAAAGAAATTGAAGCTGATCAAAGCGGCTCAAAAATCGGCGAGTATGGCTGTCGTCGTCATGAAACGCGTGGCAGTTTTCATTCTTATTTGCGCTATCAGCTTCTCTACTGCGCTTGTGGCGAACGCCAAATTGAGAGAGCGGTTCCTTAATTGGGTCGTGGAGACATTCCCTAAGTTTAGTATTTTTACAACGCAAATAGAAGAACCGTCTACGGTGGCGGCCGTAAGTCAGAGCGATATTGAATTTGGATATCTTCCGGACGAATACGAATTAAAGGATATTTCTCAGGGAAGACGAATGCTGATGTACAACTTCCTAAGCGGAGATGGAGATAAACTGCTCAAAATATCCTTCGTCATCTCTCAGCCGGGTGCTAAAGCGTACTTCAATACAGAAAACGTAGAAATTCAGTGCGTCCCCTTTAAAAAGTCGGATGCTTACACATGGAAAACCGACAATATAACCTGTTTTATATGGCTTGAAGAGAACATTGAGTGTCAAATATTTGGTAATATTGACTATGATGAAATTATAAAAATTGCTGAAAATATAAAATTAAAAAAATAATTTAAAAAATATGTCCCTTTTTGTCTTCTTGTGCGTTATATAGGTAAAGCCTAAAAAAACAACAAGGAGGATTTTTTATGAAAATCAAAAAAGCAGCAGTCAAAATTATGGCCCTTCTCATGATTGTCGGTAGCATGGCAATCACAACGTCGGCTATGGAACCCCAAAGCGTACAAGCTCTTGGCACTGGCAACATCATCATAACCCCTTTTTGGACAGAAATTTTTGAGATTACTCCAATGATTGACGCAGCCGGCACTACGCTATATCCGGAGGTATCGGTTACGGCGGAAGTTCCCTCGGCAAAAATCACAGGCACTATGTATCTGGAAAAATATGCGTCAGGAAAATGGTCGTCGGTAAAATCGTGGAGCTTTAGCGGCACCGGCAGTGTGTTTGTGTCCAAAAGCTATTCGGGTGTCAGCGGTACAACCTATCGTACCCGTGTCTCGGTGACAGTTGGATCAGAAACGGCGCAGGCGACTTCCAATTCGTTGAGCATTTGAAGAGCCGGTTCCATATCCTTAAAATCTACAATATCACGAAATAAAAAATTGTAACAATGGTTTTTGCATATTTCAGGTCTTTTCTAACGCACTTGCAATGGAATCTACAAATTAGATGATCACCTGAAAGATGCTCTGTTCATCTGCGTATCAGTTGAAAGATATGAATTAGCCATCCATAATATCGAACCAATCGCGAAAAATATGCTTGCTTGACATTGCTATCTGGTTTGACATTGCTCTGGAGTGAATGAATCGCAACCCTGTTCTTTGGGTTTGATGCAACTCACTTAAAGCCTATGGTTTATTCATAATGTAGAGACAACGCGGATAAGCATGCTTCCATTTTATTCCTTTTGCAAAAGTAATGATAAGGTGTGAACAATATCTTTGCTTGGAATATAGAGATGAGACGTACTCAGACCTCATATCGAAAGGCAAAGGAACACTGTTAGAAAACGGGGCAACTAATGTTCTGCCCATAAACGACATCTTATCCGCAAAGGAATTTTCTATTACTAACTCCTTCTCTTTCAAACAAGGGGGTAAAAGCCATTCCCATGGATGGCTTTTACCCCCTTGTTACATGTGCTGACTAAAATGCCGGTGAAAAAGCAACCGGTTAAATTAAGAGACGATATGGGACTATGCAATTTCAATTTTGTTGTAGAGTGAATTTACTTTTCGCCATTCGACTCAGGTGTTATCCTCATGCATTCTGCGCCGGATTACCAGCCGTAGCAGCTTTGATCCGTTGAAGGGTATCAGCGGGAACAGATAGCCCTGCCCGGTAATGGTTGGGGTGGTGGCGATCAGCACCAGTATCAAGACGATGCCCAAAATAT
>JAEWMM010000058.1 GCA_023457175.1 Bacillota bacterium
GTCCCGTTCCGACCTTAAGCTCGGTGCCGTGGATGATGCTGTTTTCGAGAATCGGCTGCATCGTCAGCTTGGGCAGGCGGCAGCGGTAGATTTCCTCCCGCTCTTCGGGCGCGCAGCGGATCTCAAGCCTTAACCGTTCTCCGAAGCGGTATTGCTGAATGCTGAAATAGGTCTCGCAGTTTTGCAGCTCCTCCTCCACCGACACCAAATTTTCCACCTTGGTAATGGTGTAGCGGAAGAAGGTCGCCAGCGACTCGGTCATCTCGGCCACCTCGGTCAGTCCGGCCAGCAGCGTCTCACTGCGGATGCTCTCAAGCGTGTTATACAGAAAATGCGGATTGATCTGGTTTTGCAGCGCCAGATACTGCGCCTGCCGCTTATTCATGTCAAAGAGCTGCATGGGGCTTAAAAGCTCGCGCAGCTGGTTAAAAAGCCGCTTGTTTGCGGGCGAGACGGCGCAGTCGCGCACCTCCTCGGCCTCCGAAATCGGGTACCCCTCTAAAAACAGCGTCAGCATCCGCTCTATACGCCAATACGGGCGCGCGACCAGTACCCAGCACAGCAGCGCGAAGACCAGCCAGCCCAACGCCAGCACCACAGGGGAAACAGACAGCAAAGCGCCCAGCAGCGCCGCCAGACCTCCGACAGCCAGCAGCACAGTCAGGCGGAAAGAAAGATATCCCCAGCCGATTTTGACCCGGTTCATGCCGTTTCCTCCTTTTAGACGTGCTGCGGCTTTATCCGTACAGCTTGCGGTACTGACCCGGATTCAGGCTGGTAATCTTTTTAAAGGTGCCGGTGAAATGCTTTAGATCGTTATAGCCCACCCGGTCGCAGACCTGTGCAATGGGCAGGTCGGTATCCTGCAACAGCGCCTTGGCTTTTTCAACCCGTATCCGGGCCAGATATTTTGAGAAGCCCTCTCCGGTCTCCTTTTTAAACAGTGTGCTGAAATAGCTGACGCTAAAGCCGGTGGCGGCGCAAACATCCTCAAGCGAGATCGGCTCGTTGTAATGCTGCTGAATATACTGCTTGGCGATGCGGATGGGGCGGATGGCCTCATTCTCCTGCTGCGCCCACAGCAGCTCAAGCTGATCGCGTTGAAAGCGGCGCAGGCAGTCAAAGAGCTGCTCGGCGCTGCCGCAAAGCGCGCAGTGTTCCGCAAACGCTTTTACCGGATCGGCGTCGTCATTTAAATGCAGACGCAGCGCGAACACCCGCCCGGCGGCCAGCACCAGCTCCAGCAGCTCATAGCCCCGTACATCGGGCGTCTGGACCACCGCGCGGCGCAGCGCCTGTACCACTTTGTCCGCTTCGTCGGCACTTAAGGCATCCGCCGCCTGTTCCATGCCGTGGCTGTAGTTATCCAGTACCTGCCGCAGCCGCAACGGAGAAGGGGAAGGAGCCGATTCCAACAGCCGTCCGGTTCCTTCCACCAGCCGCTCGCAGACGGCCAGCCGGGCGGTGCGCATCGATTGCGGCAGCTCGCACGGCGCTTGCACCGCCTTGCCGATAGCCAGAGAAAACGCCACCGCGCCAAAGAAAAACTGCTGCGCCACCAGCTGGTTTAAGCAGTCCCTCAGCACGCGCCGGACGGCGCCTTTTTGATGCGGCTCATAGTGGAGCACGCCGTAGCCGGTATTTTTATAAAATTGCAGCAGTCCGGCGGCGCACAGAGGCTCAAGCGCCGGCTCAAGCACCTGTGCCACCTTGCTTTGCAGCGCCGGAAGGGAGGTGCTTTCAACAGCGCCGGGCGTATAATCCATTTTGAGAATATACACCTGTAGCAGCCCCGCGCCCACCGGAAAGCCATATTCATTTTTAAGCTGCTCGGCGGTAGGGGCTTCGAGCCTATCCTGCAATAAGTCCTCCAACAGGCGGCCCCGCAGCAGGTCATGACCTTTCTGGCTGTTCTGCCGCAGGCTTTCTAAGGCATTGACCGAGGCCGCCCGGCTCTGGCAGCGCTCGGCCAGCTTCTTTAAGGTGGCGTTGAGCGCGTCCTTTTTGATGGGCTTGAGCAAATAATCGCCCACGCCGTACCGCAGAGCGGTTTGCGCGTACTCGAACTGCGCATAGCCGCTGATGATGACAATTTCCAGCACGGGGGCCGTTTGCCTTGCCCGCTCAATCAGCTCCAACCCGTCGCAGCCCGGCATGCGGATATCGGTAATCAGAATATCCGGCTTTGTCTCTTCCACCAGCGCCAGTGCCTCCAGCCCGTTTGAAGCGATGCCCGCCAGCACCATGCCCAGTGCGTCCCAGTCGACCAGCATCTGCACCAAACGGCAAACTCGCATCTCGTCATCTGCAATAACCACCTGAAGCATCCGCGTCACCTCCTGCTTTTGCCTGTTGTCAAACTTTTTGTATCGGAAAATGGGCCTCCATAGCGTCAAGCACCTCCTGCATGGGCGGAATGCTGGGGATGCCGCCCATTTTGCGGGTCGAAAGGCTGGCAGCCGCACTGGCAAAGCGGGAAATATCCCCCAACTCCGAAAGCGTCAATGCGTTTGGCGGCTTGCCGATTTCCAGAATGCGGCTGACCGCGCTGCCGCCGAAAATATCGCCCGCGCCGGTGGTATCGATGGTTTTAACGTCTATGCTCGGGCAGAACACAGCGCCCTGCCGGTTTTTAAGCAAGCAGCCCTTGGGGCCCAGCGTCACCATGGCAAGCTGGACGCCATAGTCCGCCAGTATGCGCGCGGCGCCTTCTTCCGCGTCACAATGCCAGAGAAAGCGCACCTCGTCGTCGCTGATTTTAACAATATCCGCCTGAGAAAGCCCCCAGAGCATCTGCTTTTGGGCCTCCTGCGGGCTGCGCCAGAGCGAGAGGCGCAGGTTCGGGTCGTAGGTGCTGCGCTTCCCCTTCTGTCTGGCGTAGGCGACCGCCTGCTGTGTGGCGGTGCGCACCGGTTCGTCGGTGAGGCTCAGCGTGCCGAAATGGAACACCCGCGCCGCATCGATAAAGGAGAGATCCAGCTCCTCAAAGCGCAGGCAGGTATCAGCGCCCGGCTTGCGCGCAAAGGCAAACGAGCGGTTACCCTGACCGTCAAAGGTGACAAAGGCCAGCGTGGTAAAAACCGAGGGGTCCTCTATAATGCCTCCGGTTTCAATGCCCGCCTTTTTAACCGTCTCGATTAGCAGCCTGCCGAACGTGTCGGCCCCCACCTTACCGAGAAAAGCCGTCCTTCTGCCGTAGGCGGTCAGTGCGGCCAGATAGTTGACCGGCGCGCCGCCGGGCTTGGCCGCCATGGTGGGGTAGCTGTCCTCATCGGTGTCAAGGGTCGCAAAATCAATAAGCAGCTCGCCAATGGCCGTTACATCGTACATAAAGCGCCCCCTTTTCTCACCTTGCAGGCGGATATTCATTGCAGAGCAGGCGGTAGGGCTTTTCATCCTCCTCAATGGTGGGGAAACGCCCGACCGGCTCGTAAAAGCGGTTATCGGAATGGTCGTCGTTGCACTGGCTGACCTCGCCCAGCAGCACCGGGCCGCCGCCCGGTTCCACCGAAAAGTCGTGGTATAAATAGGGCTGAATGGCGATGCTCTCGCCGGGGGTCAGCCGCAGCTGCGTACCGGCCGGCACCACGAGCGAGCGCCCGTCCAGATGCACGCAAACGTCACTTGTCCTGTCCAAATCCTCATTTTGGGTGGAATTATACACCCGAATCAGCACATTGCCGCCGCCCCGGTTGATGATGTCCTCCATCTTGCCACAATGAAAATGCATGGGGGAATACTGCCCCTCGCGCAGATACAGCAGCTTTTCCGCATAGGTTTTAGGGTATGTATCCCGCATGGCAAAGTTGCCGTTGCGGATGGTGATCAGCGAGAAGCCGACCCTGTTAAAGTCGCCGAGTCCGTAGTCGGTGATATCCCAACCGAGATGATTGTCGCGTATCTCGTCATAGTCATGCCCTTTTTGCTGCCAGTTCTCAGGGGTAAAGCGGCAGAAAGGGGGCAGGGCAAAGCGGTATTGCGCAATAAATGCTTCCATTTCTTTGAGCGCGGCGTTAATTTCACTGCGTTTCATAATGGCAGTCCTCCGATATTTCTATTAGTGATGATAGC
>JAEWMM010000059.1 GCA_023457175.1 Bacillota bacterium
AAAGGCGAAAGGTCGGGCGCAGGACTGTTTGCATAGACGCGCGTTTGCGGGCAGACGGCGCTTTGGCAAGGGGGTATCTATTCTGCCCGCGGCAATTTTTATAAAGCGTTGCCGCCTTTTAAAAGCAAACCCCGATGCGCAAATGGAGCGCCTTGCGCCCGCACGGCGGCGCGATCAAAACGCCGTCGTTTCTTAAAAGCCCGCTAAACGCACTATTCCCGCCGACACTCTTTTTCCTTTAGCCCAAAGTTGACCATAGAAAGCCACCTTGCACCTATGTTATTCTATAGGTGCAAAGAAGCGGGGCAGCGGCGGCTGTCCTGCTTTTTTGCGCGGAATATGATACCGAAGGGAGATGGCAGGATGCCAAAAAAACGACTGGACGGCGCAAAAAAGGAGACGGCGACCGCCGACGAGGTGCTGCGCGAGCTGACCGACATCGGGCTGGTGCGCAGGGCCTTTGCGGCGACCGACCGGCAGGGCAACACGGTGGAAAATACCGCCAGCGTGCCGGAGCGCATCCGCGCGCTTGAGCTGCTTGCAAAATACCATAAGCTGACCGGCGCTTCGGCGGACTTGGCGGCGGCGCAGCCGGTGCAGATTATCGACGACATCGCCGAGCGGCTCTCGCAGTCTGGCGGCGCAGCAAAAGGCGGCGGCGCCGATGAATGAGATCAGGCTGAGCGCGCGCTTTTCCACCGCGTTTGACGCGGTGCATGAGGATATCCGCGCCGCGCGGCACACCCACTACTGGCTCAAGGGCGGGCGCGGGTCGACAAAATCCTCCTTTATCAGCTTAGAGCTGCTGCTCTGCCTGATGCGCGACGCCGAAAGGGGTCTGGACACCCACGCCATCGCGCTGCGCCGCTATTCGGTGACGCTGCGCGAGTCGGTGTTCGCGCAGCTTTTGTGGGCGGTCGGGGCGCTGGGCGTGCAGACGCTGTGGGAGCCGACCCTGTCGCCCCTAAAGCTGACCTATCTGCCGGGCGGGCAGAGCATTCTGTTTCGGGGGCTGGACGACGCGACCAAGCTCAAATCGGTCAAGGCCGAGCGCGGGTATATCAAATACGCGTGGTTCGAGGAGGTCAACGAGCTTGAGGGCGCGGAAAAAATCCGCAGCGTGCTGCAATCGGTGAATCGCGGCGGTGCGCAGTTTGTCAACTTTTACTCCTTTAACCCGCCAAAATCGCCGGGGGAGTGGATCAACCGCGAGGTGGCCGAGGCCGCGCTTCGGCCCGATACGCTCGTACATCATTCCGATTACCGCAGCGTGCCGCCCGAGTGGCTGGGCGCGCAGTTTTTAGCCGAGGCGGCGCATCTGTTGCAGACGCGGCCCGAGGCCTACCGCCACGAATACTTGGGCGAGGCGGTGGGCAGCGGCGGCGAGGTGTTTAAAAACGTGACGCTGCGCGAGATTACCGCGCAGGAGATTAAACGGTTTGATAACCTGCGCCGGGGCATTGACTGGGGCTACGCCGCCGACCCGTTTGCGTATAACGCCTGCCACTTCGACGCGGCGCGCCGGAGGCTGTACCTCTTCTTTGAGCTGCATGCGCTGCGCATCTCGAACCGGGCGGCGGCGCAGATTAAGCGCGAGGCCGGCGCCGCCCGCATTGTCTGCGACTCGGCCGAGCCGAAAAGCATCGACGAGATGCGCGACTGGGGCCTGCGGGTGACGGGGGCCAAAAAAGGGCCCGACTCGGTGGCTTACGGCGTCAAGTGGCTGTCGGACCTTGAGGAAATTATCATCGACCCGATCAAATGCCCCGAATCGGCACGGGAGTTTTGCGGCTATGCGATCGGGCGGGACCGCGAGGGGCGGCTGCTTTCGCAGTATTCCGACCGGGACAACCACCACATCGACGCCGTGCGCTACGCCTGCGAGGGGGATATGGCCCGGCGCGGGGTGAAGTTTTGAGTAGGGAAGCGAAGGGCGCGGCGTAAGCCCCCTGACGGCGCGGGCCTTTATAGATGCCGGAGATTTACAGAAAACCCGGAAAAGGCAGGCGGTACGGCAGAAGCCGCGCCGCTGACCAAAAACCAAATACAAAACAAGACAAGGAGATCAAATTATGAAAAATTTAGACGCATTTTTGAATCCCAAACGGAAGGAAAATCTTAAATTTATTTTGTCGGCGGCCTTTCAGGATGAAAATGGGCAACCGGTGGAATGGGAGCTGAGAGAGCTTTCCGCACGGGAGATGCTCGAGGTTCAGGGCTTTTATGAAGGGCGCGGCATGCAGGAAACTTCGCTGGCGCTGGCCGCCGAGAGTCTTGTCAGCCCGAATATTCACGACGCCGAGCTGTTGGCGGCGCTTTCTAAGCGCGAGGGGCGCACCATTTTAGAGCCGGTCGAGGCCTTAAAGGCGATGCTCAGCGGCTCGGAGCTGAGCCTGCTGCTCTACCGCTATTTTGAGCAGCAAAACCCCGGCGGCTTTGGTGAGATGGTAGGTGAAGCAAAAAACTCCTAAGGCGGGGCGGCGACAGTACGAGCTACTGCGCCTACCTCGCCTTTCACAATCATGGCATACTTCCGAGAGATTATCTGGCGCTGCCCGCGCGTGACCGGGCGTTTATGCTGGCCTGCGACGAGCATAAGGCGGAGGAACAGCAAAAAGCGCGGCAAAGGCTGGCGCGCCGCCACGCCGGGCGGCGCTAGTACAAAGCGCATAAAAAGGCCGCCCCACGGGTTACCGTGCGGCGGCCGCAGACTGTCAAAAAACCGATGTTACAGAAAAAGTTGCACAAATTAAAAGTTTTGATCAAGCTTTTTCAAAAGCTTGCAGGGTGTGGGACGGCGTCCCACGCGTATCTTTATTATTTAAAAAGCGCAGGAAGGGAGCTAAAACAGTCCGGTGGACTGTTTTAGCGTGGGAAACCCCCGCAAGG
>JAEWMM010000060.1 GCA_023457175.1 Bacillota bacterium
ATTATGCGATGCTAATTTTATTTAAAGGGGGGCTGAAAAATGTTGAACACCGGTAAAAAAGCCACGGATTTTAAAGATTGTCAAAACGTCTGGGTTTTTATCGAAACCGAGGGGGATAAAGCGGTTCCCGTCGGGCTTGAGCTGCTGAATCCTGCCCGCAGGCTGGCCGATCTTCGCGGCGCAAAGCTCGTTGCCGTTATCCTCGGCGGATGCAACGCGCAGGCCATTCAAAATGTCACCGGGCTGGGCGCGGATGAAATCATCAGCCTTGAGGGCGCCGAATACGCCGCCTATAACACCGATATATTCACCAACGCCTTTGTAGAGCTGGTGCAAAAATATGGGCCTGAAACCATTCTGATCGGCGCGACGGGTATAGGCTGCGACTTTGCGCCCCGTGTCAGCTGCCGCCTGAACACCGGCCTTGTCGCCCACTGCACCCATTTGGATATTGACCAGAACGGCCATGTGGCCTGGACCCGCCCCGCCTTTGGCAGCAAGCTGATGGCAACGATTCTGTGCCCGAACAGCCGCCCGCAGATCGGGACGGTTCGTCCGGGGGTATTTAGTCAGCCCGCGCGAAAAGAGGGCCGAACCTGCCCCGTCATAACCGAACGGATTGCGCCCCCCGAGCATGCCGGCAGGGTTCGGCTGCTCAAAACGATTCGTGATGCAGCTCAGGCGGTGTACGGGCTTGAGCAAGCCGAGTTGGTGGTCGCCGCCGGCCTTGGCGCCGGGCCTCAGGGCTTAACGCTGGTCAAAGCGCTGGCCGATGTGCTAGGCGCTGCCGTCGGCGTCACCCGTCCCGTGGCCGACAAGGGCTGGGCCAGCGAGGCGCAGCAGATTGGTCAAAGCGGCAAAACCATCCGCCCCAGACTGTATATCGCCTGCGGTATTTCGGGCGCGCTTCAGCATGTCGCCGGCATCGGCGGCTGCGACTGCTTCGTCGCAATTAACAACGACCCCGACGCCCCGATTTTCGATATGGCCGACTACGGCATTGTGGGTGATCTGTTTGAGGTGCTGCCCGTCATGACCGAGGAAATCGTAAGGCTCCGGCATTAAAATGGTCATGTTCACCGAAATTAAGCGCGCACCCGCTGCTGTCCGGCGGGTGCGCGCTGACTGATAAACGCCAATGGGAAAGAAAAAGCTGCGCAATTAAAAGCTTTGGTCAAGCTTTTTTGAAAGCTTGCAGGGCGTATTGATGGAGCCGCAGCGGGCATACATGCCGCCCGCTGCAAATAGCGCAGCCAAGCAACCGCAAGCGCACATATATGCGCGCCGGTTTACAGCGTTTTACATGTGCTTTTATTATTTAAAAAGCACAGGAGGGGCGTCAAAGTCCGGCGGGCTGTTTTGACTATCCGCGCCCGTAAGGGGCTTCCCGATGCCGCGTTAAGCGGCCTTTGTTCTTTGCATATCGCTAAAATGCCGACACTTTATAGACAGGCCGATTGATAAAAAACACGCCAATGGCGTGTTTTTTCAGACTGTCAAAGAAGTGGCAACGTTTCAGAAATTTGCACAGGACAAATGCCGCTTAACGCGGCATCGGGGAACCCCCGCAAGGGGGTTCCCCACGGTAAAACAGTCCACCAGACTGTTTTACCTCTCCTCCTGTGCTTTTTGAACGATAAAAGCACATGTGGGACGCCGTCCCACTCCCTGCAAGCTTTTGAAAAAGCTTGACCAAAACTTTTAATTGTGCAACTTTTTCTGCAATATCAGTTTTTTATCAGCTCCTACTCTTAAGCATAGATTTAATATTTATTTGTACCGGTTATAGCGGCAGCAGTTTAATTTATCAACCGCCTTGATTAAAGGAGAATTTCAATTTCCGACCGGCAACAGGCGGGCAACCAGCTTTTTGGCCGCCATACGGCGCGTTGGATATTCAGAGCCTATGCAGCAGGGCCGTTTTGGCGCCCCGTTCTTTTCAGATATAAAACATCATGGCCTGCTGGGCCTTGTGTTTTTCCGTTTCATTGACAAGGTCGGCGATTGTAACGCCGACCAGCGCCGTTCTGACCGCCTGATCCAGCATATCAAATACAGACAGGCGCAGCGCGGCCTCGACGGCAGGCGCTTTTTCGGCCACTGTCTCCTGCGTCGGTTCGAGCAGCGCCTGCTCGACAGCCAGCAGAACGTCAAGCACCGTTAGCTGCTCAGGCGCTTGCGCCAGCTGGTAACCGCCCTGCGCGCCTTTTACCGACAGCACCAGCGCCGCTCGCTTTAAAAGTGAGAAAACCTGTTCCAAATATATTTTGGATATGCCCAGCTTTTCCGAGATGCTGAGCAGCGTGATATATTCGCCGTTGTGATGCTGCTGCGCCATATCAATAATCGCCGCCAACGCATAGCGGCCTTTTGCAGATATTCTCATAGGCTCACCTTTTTTCATATAAAATCAGTATGTTTTTAATGATAAAAGAAAAGATACGATTTGTCAATATTATTAAGCTGTACTCAGATTTTATCAAGGGCATTTAAGGGCAAGCAGCCGCCTGCTAAACGAATACAACAGGCTGCTTCTGTAACAGCGGCGCGCCTGCCTCCTCAACTAAAAATAAAATAAAGATATAAAGCATTCCAAATGGCCTGACGCTGTTATAACGCGCCCTAAATATGCGCACAATTATACGGGGTCTGACGGGGGTACATTTAATACCATAGTAATACCATGTGATATATCTAAAATATTTCTGAAAAGTATTGACATTTTGAAAAACAACCGCTATTATAATAACATATAAAACATATATGAATTATTCGGGAGGTAGTATTATGTCTAAGATTTATAAGAATTTAACCGACCTTATCGGCAAAACTCCGCTGCTGGAGCTCTCTAATTATGCAAAGCAGCATGATCTGAACGCAACCGTAATCGGCAAGCTGGAATATTTTAATCCCGCCGGCAGCGTCAAGGATAGAATTGCCAAAGCGATGATCGACGACGCCGAGGCAAAAGGCCTCTTAAAGCCGAACTCTGTGATTATTGAGCCGACCAGCGGCAACACCGGCATCAGCTTGGCGTCGGTTGCCGCCGCGCGCGGCTACCGCATCATTCTCACCATGCCTGAGACGATGAGCATTGAACGCCGCAAGCTGCTCAAGGCCTACGGCGCCGAGCTGGTACTGACCGAGGGCGCAAAGGGTATGTCCGGCGCCATCGCCAAGGCCGAAGAGCTGGCTAAGGAAACCCCCAATGCCTTTATCCCCGGTCAATTCGTCAATCCCCAGAACCCCGCCGTTCACAAAGCCACAACCGGCCCCGAAATTTGGGCGGATACCGACGGCAGGATCGATTTTCTCGTTTCAGGTATCGGCACCGGCGGCACTCTGACCGGCACCGGCGCATTCTTGAAAGCACAGAACCCCAATATCAAGGTTGTCGCTGTTGAGCCTGACGCTTCCCCCATACTATCCGGAGGCAAGGCCGGCCCGCACGCCATTCAGGGCATCGGCCCCGGATTTGTCCCCGACGTTTTGGATACCTCTGTTTATGACGAAGTCATCCGTGTAAAAAACGAAGATGCTTTTGCCACCGGCAGAGCAATCTCCAAATCCGAGGGGCTTCTGGTGGGCATTTCTTCCGGCGCGGCGGTCTGGGTGGCAACCGAGCTGGCAAAGCGCCCGGAGAATGCGGGCAAGGTTATTGTAGCCATTCTGCCCGACACCGGCGAGCGCTATCTTTCGACCGCGCTTTTCTCGGAATAATATAGACCCTTTCTCAAGCCTGCATGGCCTTAATAGCCTTAATTGAAGATAAGCCGGGCGCGTAGCTGCATCCGGCTTATTTTCAGTTGCGTAAAAAAGGTACTGCGAAGCCTTTTGATTCTTTACGCCGCACGTCGCATCTGGCATAATGGATTTATTACAAACAAAAGAGGTCATAACGATGGAAAGCTTTGCCCAACTGGCGCAAAAACGTTATTCTGTACGTAAATTTGATAAAAGGCCCGTGGCGCCCGAGCTGCTGGATAAGGTGCTGCATGCCGCTATGCTGGCCCCCACCGCTAAAAACTGCCAGTCCCAGCGTATTTTTGTCACCCGAAGCGAGGAGGCCCTCGCCCGGCTGCGCAGCTGCACGCAGTGCCATTTTGGCGCGCCGGTCATCATGATTCTGGCCTATGACGCGTCCAAGGCTTCGGTGCGTGTGACCGACGGCAAAAACTGCGGCGAGCAGGATATTATGATCGCGGCGGACCACATGATGCTTCAGGCCGCCGATCTCGGCCTTGGGACGACGTTTGTGGGGCTGTATGACGAAAAGGCGCTGCGCAAGGCCTTTTCCCAGTTGGAAGGCCTGACCGTGGAGGGCCTGATGGTGCTGGGGCATCCCGCCGAGGATGCAAGGCCCTCCAAGCTGCACGACGAGCGGCTTGCGGTCGATCAGGTATTCACCTTCGTATAACGCGCAGCTTCGACAGGTCGAAGGCTCTCGTTAAACGTCAAAATCACGGGTCAGAATCTCGCTGCTTTGTAAAAACGCCTCGACAGTCTTAAAATTGAGCCGGTTCATAATTTCAATCACATAGGGGTTGTCCAAGGGGGTGCCGTACAAAGCCTCCTGCGCATATTGATTGACGCGCATCTTACCCTCGTCGGGGCTGACAATGCGCTTAGGGCCGCCCACGCAACCGCCCACGCAGCCCATACCCTCATAAAAGTTGCCTCTGATATCGTTGTTTAAGATAGCGGTCAGCAGCACCTTGCATTCTTTGACGCCGTTCGCATAAAC
>JAEWMM010000061.1 GCA_023457175.1 Bacillota bacterium
TGATTATACCTATCGCCCAATGACCGCTAAAATGGTCACCCACGCCATTGCGTTCAACGACCGGCTGCGCAAATTAAAGCGCGGTCTTTCACGATGACTCCGCCAATCTTTGCGGCGCTTAGCCGCTATCTCGATAAAAAACGCGAACGGCTGCACATGCCGGGGCACAAGGGTCTGCTGCCCGCCCCGCTCGATGGCTGCGCGCCCTTTGATGTCACCGAGCTGCCCGACACCGGCTGCCTTTATGACGGCGAGGGCGCACCGGTTGAAACCGAAGCCCGCTTTTCAGCGCTCTACGGCAGCGGGGCGACGCTGCTTTCGGCGGGCGGCAGTACGCTGTGCATTCAGACCATGCTGTCGCTCTACTGCCCCGACGGCGCCAAGGTGCTTATGACCCGTACGGCGCACCACGCAGCGGTCAACGCAGCTGCGCTCTTAAATTTAAATCCGGTGTGGCTCCTCCCCGATGAGATCACCGGTGTGCAGACCCCGGCCCGCATTTCGCCGCAGGCAGTTGAAGCCGCACTGCTACGGCACCCCGACGTTTCAGCGGTCTACTTAACCAGCCCGGATTATTTCGGCACGCTATGCGACATTGGCGCGATTTCCGCCGTCGCCCGCAGCCACGGTAAGCCGCTGCTCGTGGATAACGCCCACGGCGCACACCTGATCTTTTTTGAGGGGCTGCACCCGATGGCGCTTGGGGCTGACGCCTGCTGCGACTCATTACACAAAACGCTGCCCGCACTGACCGGGGCGGCGCTGCTGCACCTCAAGGACGCGGCTTATGCCGACGACGCCCGGCGGCGGATGGCCGCTTTTGGTTCGACCTCCCCCTCTTACCTGATCATGCTCTCGGCCGATCTGCTGCTGCCACAGTGGGAGGCGCTGCGCTGCGGCTATGCCGCGCTGGCGCAGGCAGTCGTACCGCTGCGCCACAATGCGCTGGCAAAAGGCATCTGGGCGGCCTGCGTCCGTTCCTCCTGCCCTGTCGATCCTGTGCGTATTGCGCTGCTATTTGCCGGGGGGCAGCGCGAGGCGGCGCTGTCGCTGCTGGCCGACTGCGGCGTTGAGGCGGTATATATCTCGCCGCGGCACATCGTGCTTATTCCGGGGCCGCAAAACAGCCTTGCGCCGGTCAAAGCGCTTATCGAGCATTTGCCCGCTCTTAACGAATCGCCGTCGTTGCCGCAGCCTGTATGCCCTGCGCAGCCCGTGCTGTCGCTGAGACAGGCGGTGCTGTCCCCCGCAGAGCGCCTGCCGCTGCCCGAAGCTTTAGGACGTATTGCCGCAGCGCCGGTATCGCCCTGCCCGCCCGGTGTAGCGCTGCTGATGCCGGGCGAGCGACTGAATCATACGGCGGCCGCCGCATTAAAGACCGCTGGCGTAGCGTCCCTTTTTGTGGTAAAATAATAACAGGAAGCGCTGTGCGGCTGCGTCCTGTTTTAAGCAGTCCACCGGCAATTGCGGCAGCTTTAAAGACGCGTTGATCTGATTGTCAAACGTCGGGGTACGCCCAAAAACGGTTTAAACTAATCGCATACCCGTTTTTAACATCAATTTAAAAAGATGCTGCTATGCTGAAAATGCAGAACAAAAATTCGGCACGGGCAACTAGCGCACCCGCCGGTTGCCAATACTGTTAACGACTAAAAATGGAGGCGGTTTTATGAAGCTTATTTTTGCCATCGTGTCAAATGAGGATGCCTCACGCGTACAAACAGCCCTGACCTCGGCGAACTTTCAGGTAACCCGCCTTGCTACGACCGGCGGATTTCTCATGGCCGGCAACACCACCTTTTTGTGCGGAACCGACAACGACAAGGTAGACGAGGTTATCGCCATCGTCTCGGAGCATTCCAAGTCGCGCACCCACACCATCCCCTCCGCCGCCTCTTACGGCGTGGGCATGTATACCACCTACCCGGTCAAGGTACCGGTGGGCGGCGCAACTATTTTTGTCACCGACGTAGACCGTTTTGAAAAGGTGTAGACCATGAAATTTCCGCTGCTTTATCAGGATTCGCTCTACGCCCGCCTGAATGCCCTGTGGCAGGGCGGGCGGTTTCCGCATGCGCTGCTGCTCACCGGCCCTGCCGGCAGCGGCAAGCGCACGGCGGCGCAGTACGCCGCCGCTATGCTGCTATGCCGAAAAGAAGGGCTGCCCCCCTGCGGCGACTGCCCCTCCTGCCGCAAGCTGACCAGCGGCAATCATCCTGACTTTGCCGTGCTGCTGCCTGAGGGCAAAAGCAAGACCATCGGCGTGGACAAAGTGCGCGAGATCAAGGCGGCCGCCTACATATCCCCGCATGAGGCGCCCCGCAAGGTGTTTTTTATCCCCGAGGCGCAGCGTCTGCGACCGGAGGCGCAAAACGCCCTGCTTAAAATTATTGAGGAACCGCCCGAGGCGGCGTATTTTATCTTCACCGCGCCGGGGCCCGGCAGCCTGCTTGAGACGGTCTGCTCGCGCCTGACCATCTGCTCAATGGGGGCGCTAAACGAGGCGCAGCGCTTTGAGGCGCTTGGCCTGCATGCGCCTCAAGCCAGCACCGGGCAGCTGCGCGCGCAGGCCGCGCTGTTTGCCACCGTGGGGCAGGCGCTGGAAAGCTTAAACAATCCTGCGGCCCGCCGCTGCGCCGACGACGCCGCCGCGATTGTCGCCGCCCTGTCAAAAAACGACCGTTATACAATTTTAAAGCTGTTTTCGGACTATGAAAAAGAACGTGAGCAATTCGCGCTGCTGCTGTCCGCGCTGCGCGGCGCAATCATAAACCAGCTGACCGGCGACGCACGCCATTTCTCGCCGTTGCAGAGTTTAAAAATTGTTGCTATAATAGATGAAATGGCGCTGCGCGGCATCCAAAATGTCGGGATTCCGCTCATTTGCGCCGCTGCTGTCGACCGGCTGGTGAAAGCCGCCGGATTAATATAGAATTAAGAGGATTACACAATGTCTGAGGTTATCGGCGTTAAATTTAAAGAGGGGGGCAAGGTTTATTACTTTGACCCCAACGGCGTCACCGCCAGAGCTGAAGAGGCGGTCATTGTCGAAACGGCCCGCGGAATGGAGTGCGGCGTGGTCGCCGTGGCCAACCGCGAGGTTTCCGAAGAGGAAATTGTCAAGCCCTTAAAGCAGGTCGTCCGGCTTGCCACCCCGAAGGACGTGGCGCAGATGGAAGAAAACCGCAAGCGCGAGGCGCACGCCTTTGAGGTTTGCCAGCAAAAGATTCTCGACCACAAAATGGATATGAAGCTGGTGGATGTGGAATACACGTTTGACAACAGCAAAATCCTGTTTTATTTTACCGCGGACGGGCGCGTGGACTTTCGGGAACTGGTCAAGGATCTTGCCTCGGTATTCCGCACC
>JAEWMM010000062.1 GCA_023457175.1 Bacillota bacterium
TCAATCTTTTCAATGTGGCGGCGAGAGGCGATTTCCGGCACAACACCACCGTAGAGGCGGTGCTCGGCGATCTGTGTATGGATAACCGACGACAGAACGGTGCGACCGTCCTCAACGACGGCTGCGGCCGTCTCGTCGCAGGAAGTTTCGATTGCGAGAATTTTCATGGGGAATTAAAGGCTCCTTGTTTATTTTAATTCGCGTCTCGTAAGTGCGCGATCGTAACTAAAATGGTACATGGTACTTAGTGCGCATGGATATTTTAATTTATGCTCCGCGAGGGGGGAATGGTATTTCAAAGCATATTAACTGGCGCTTGGGTAAGATTATTTCAATTTACCCCCACGTTGGGGTGATGCCGCAACTTTCTCGCGGCAATACAGTCGTTTCACTTTTTGAATTTACCCTCTTGCGTCGGGGCACAGGGTCAAGATACCTTTCAGCCCACCCGATGACCACCGAACAACCCCGTTACGTGCGTGACAAATGCGCCCTCGTTCTGTTCGGGCGTTGGCCGGTCGGGCACATTTTGGGTAACGCTTAATGATCAAGCATGTGACGCATGAGCATGGCGTCCTCACGCGGAAAATCGTAAAAATTGGGGCGAATACCGACCGGGTTAAAGCCCAGCTTTTGATAAAGTGAGACGGCTGCGGCGTTGGAAATGCGCACCTCCAGCATCAGCCAGTCGAGCGAGAGCCGTACCGACTCGGTCAGCAGGGCGCGAACCAGCGCCTCGCCCACGCCGCAGCGGCGCGCCTGCGGCAGCACTGCGACGTTGGTGATGCTGCCCTCGCCGCAGATGTGCGTCAAACCGGCCCAGCCAATGACCGTTTTGTTGTCGTCGAGCGCGGCAAATAAGGCCGCGTTCTCCTTTTCAAGCTCGGCGGTCAGGCTCTGCGTGCTCCACGGCTGGGCAAAGCAGACTTTTTCAACCTCCACAATCGCTGGAATATGCTCAGATTTTACCGGCTGCACTTTAAATTTCATGATTCTATTTCGCCTCCAACCAGTTCTCGCCGATGCTCGCCTTGGCCACCATGGCTACCTTGAGCGATACGGCGTTTTGCATCTCCTCCGTCAGAATAGCTGCGGCGCGTTCGGCCTCGTCGGCAGGCGCTTCGACAATCAGCTCGTCGTGCACCTGCAAAATCAGGCGGGCGCGCAGTTGCTCCTTTTTAAGCCGCGCGAACACCCTGACCATAGCCAGCTTAATGATGTCGGCGGCGGTGCCCTGAATGGGGGTGTTCATTGCCACGCGCTCGCCGAACGCCTTGGTAATGCGGTTGGTGGCGGCAAGCTCCGGCAGGGGGCGGCGACGGCCGAACAGCGTTTTGACATAGCCGTGCTCCCGGCCAAACGCTATGGTTTCATGCATATAATCCCGCACGCCCTTGTAGGTGTTCAGATAGCTTTTGATATAACGGTCGGCCTCCGCGACCGAAACGCCGATATCCTGCGAGAGCGAGAACGCCCCGATGCCGTAAACAATGCCGAAATTGACGGCCTTGGCGCTTGAGCGCATTTGCGATGTGACAAACGCTTCAGGCATGTCGAACACCTGTGCGGCGGTCTTGGTGTGGATATCCTCATCATGCCCAAAGGCGTCGATCATGGCGTCGTCGTTGGCGATATGCGCCAGCACCCGCAGCTCAATCTGCGAATAGTCGGCGTCGACGAGCACGCAGTCCTTATCGGCGACAAAGAACCGGCGCAGGCGGCTGCCGCGTTCGGTACGCACCGGAATGTTCTGCAAATTCGGCTCGGTTGAGCTGATGCGCCCTGTGCGGGTTTCGGTCTGACGAAAGATTGAGCGCACCCGACCGTCGGTATCCAGCTTTGTCAGAAGTCCCTCAACGTAGGTGGATTTAAGCTTGGCTAACTTTCGGTAGGACAGCACGTCCTCGACGATGGGATGCTTGGTTCTCAGTGAATCGAGCGTGTCGGCGTCGGTGGAATAGCCGCTTTTGGTTTTGCGCTTGGCGGGCAGCCCCAGACGCTCGAACAGGATATCGCCCAGCTGCTTGGGAGAATTAATGTTAAATTCGCCGCCCGCGAGGAAATAGATGCGTTGGGTCAGCTCAGCGATATCGGCGTCGAGATCGCCGCCAAAGGCGCGTAAGCCCTCGGCGTCGAGCGCAAAGCCGAGCGTTTCCATCGAGGCCAGCACCCGCGCCAGCGGCTGCTCAATCTCAAACAGCAGCATCTCCATCTCTTTTTCATGAATATCGGCGTAAAGCTGCTCACACAAAGCGGGTAAAACCTGCATCTCTTCAGCAAGCGCCGCCAGCGGCTCGGAAAGCTGCTCCGGCAATGTGAGACCTTGGCGGGCAAGTGTACGCCCGCTGCACAGCGTGGCAATCGTATAGCCGCTGGCCAGCGGCGAAAGCAGATAACCGGCCAGAATGGGATCAAACTGGACGTCGCCGCCCTCAAGGCCGTTTAAGTAAAGGTAGCGGTACCAGTCCTTGGCGTTTGGAAGTGTCAGCGCGGCAGGACTTTTAGAAAGCTCGGCTAAAAGCGCCTCAAGCGCTTCGCAGCCGGTGTCGAGCAGTGCGAGGCTGCTGCCGAGAATAGCGGCGGCAACGGGCCGATTATCGGTAAAGCTGAGGCTGACAATAAGCTTATCTTCGGTCAGCAGCGCGCGGGCCTTGTCCGTTTCGTTGACCGAAACGGCGACAGCGGCGGCTTGAGCCTGTTTGGGGGCATCCACAGACGCCGACGGTTCGGCGGCGGGCGGCGAGAGCTTTAGGCGGGTGATGATGGAACGCAGCTCCAGCCGGTCGAGCAAGTGATAAAGTCTGTCGGTCTGCTGCGGTTCGCGCGTGAGCGCATCAAGTGTCGTGCCAAGCGGCGCAGCACAATCAATCTCAGCCAACACGCGGCTTTCATAGGCGCTTTGCTTACCGTCAGTCAGTTTTTGCCGCACGCCGTTTTTAATCGAAGGATCGTCGAGATGCGCATAAACGCCGTCGAGCGAACCGAACGCGGCGATCAGTGACAGGGCGGTCTTCTCCCCTATTCCGGCCACGCCGGGGATATTATCGGACGTATCACCCATCAGTGCCTTGACGTCGATCATTTGCCGGGGTGAAACGCCGTATTTTTCGCGCACGGCAGCTTCGTCAATAACCTCGGCTCCGGACTGGCCGCCGCGGGTAAAGGCCAGGCGTACCGTCACACCCTCGCCAATGAGCTGAAAGCTGTCGCGGTCGCCGGTGGCGATGATGCATTCGTCGCCGTTTTTGCGGCAGGCAGCGGCGAGGGTGCCGAGAATATCGTCGGCTTCAAAGCCCTCGACCGAGAGGATTGGATAACCCAAATAGCCCAGCAGTTCCTTGAGCGGCTCAAGCTGCTGCGCAAGTTCCTCAGGCATGCCCTTGCGCTGGGCCTTGTAGCCGTCGAACAGCTTGTGACGAAAGGTCGGGCCTTTAAGGTCAAACGCGAATACGACGGCGTCGGGGCTGACCTCGTCGCAGATTTTAAACAGAATATTTAAAAAGCCGTAGATGCCGTTGGTGAACAGTCCCTCGCGCGTGGTGAGCGGACGCACGCCGTAATAGGCGCGGTTAAGGATGCTGTTGGAATCGACTGCGAGGAGTTTCATGTTGGTCTCCCTTCAAGATAGTGCCGGGACGGACGCGTCGGGCTGCATATTAGAAATGCGCTGCGCCGCGCAGAAAAGTGGCGGGGCGTTAATCCGGTAGATGGCGCATCAGGCAACAAGCCCCGTTCAGAGACGAGCTGTTGCGCGTTTTCCTGTATAATAGCCACTTTGTGGTTATTATACCACAAAAAAGTGTCGATGCACAAAAAATATCAGCATTAATAAAGGAAAATCGGTTGATGCGGCGCGGGTGTTTTGCTAAAATAGAAAGACTTAATCGAGAGGTAGCGTTTAATGAGAATTTCTAAAATTGAAATAAACGGTTTCGCCGCGCTTGCGCCGATGGCGGGGGTAGCCGACCGAGCGGTGCGCGCCGTTTGCCGCGCGCACGGCGCGTGCTATACCGTGGGCGAAATGACCAGCGCTAAGGGCATCAGTATGGGCAGCAAAAAAAGCGCCGAGCTGCTGGAGGTGGACGATGCGCATCCCTTTGCGGTTCAGCTTTTTGGGGCCGATCCCGATTGCATACGCGAGGCGGCCGAGGCGGCGGCCGAGCGAAAGCCCGATCTGATTGACCTGAATATGGGCTGTCCCGCGCCGAAAATAACCGGCGGTGGGGCAGGTAGCGCATTACTTAAGAATTTGCCGCTGGCAGAAGAAATTGCCCGCGCGGCCGTTTTGGGCGCGGGCAATATTCCGGTGACGGCTAAAATACGGCGCGGGTACGACGCGGGCGACGACGTTGCGGCCGAGGCGGCCAAGCGGCTTGAGCAGGCCGGCGT
>JAEWMM010000063.1 GCA_023457175.1 Bacillota bacterium
GTTGCCGGTCAGCTTCGGAATAAATACGACGGTTTTGCCCTGCACCGAACCGGCTGCGGGCGCCTGAGAGGACGGCGCGGCGGGAGCGGGCGCCTGCGACGAGGGCGCCGCACTGGAAGGCGCGGGGGCAGAACCTCCGCATGCTGCCAAAGAGAGCACTAAAGTCAATGCAAGCGTAAGGGCTAAAAGCTTTTTCATTCAATTTTCCTCCTAGTTTTGTCAGTTTTATTTGAACACGTACTTGTGTTGCAAATACACAGTTTGGCTTAAGCGTTTTTTATTCCCGTTTTTAAAAGCTTGCGAAACAGAATCGAAAAGCTGCGTTTTTGTGCCAGTGCGCGCCCTATGACAACAATCAGCAGCAGCATGCCCACGGGGATGTCGAGGTACTGCGTGCTTACCTTAAAGCAGAGTGGGAGCCCGAACTTGAGCACGCCGATGACGACGGCGGCCAGCGCCGTACCGATGATGCTGCCCTTGCCGCCGGTGTTCAGTGTTCCGCCAAGCACAACGGCTGTGATAATCGGCAGCGTAAACGAAATGCCGATATCGCTTTTGGCGGTGCCGAGATAGGCGGTCAGCACAATACCGGCGATAGAGGCCCCCACGCCCGACAGCATGTAGGTGCTCATGACCACAAGGCGGGTATTGATGCCCGACATTTCGGCCGCCTGCTGGTTGACGCCCACCAGAAAGACGCGCCGGCCATATTTTGATTTGTGCCGCAGCAGGTAGCAAACGGCAATTAATACGGCGAACAAAATGATCTGAAACGGAATAACCCCAAACGCCTTATACTTGGCGATGCGGGTGAACTGCTCGGGAAAGCCGCTGATACCTTTGTAGCTTGCGGTGGCGGAGAGATTGGATATCAGCAGCGCCACGCCGGAGTAAAGAAAGCTGCCGCCCAAGGTCACGACCATCGGCTGCACCCTGCAATAGGCGACGAAAAAGCCGGAGAGCGCCCCGCAAAGCGCCGCGATTGCGACTGCGAGCAATACGGCGACCCAGATATTGAGCCCCGCGTCCTGCCAGCTTACCCCGATGACGATGGAGGTCAGGCCGACAATCGACCCGGCCTGTATGTCGATGCCGCCGGTAATCATAACGAAGGTCACAAACAGCGAGATAATACAAATTGAAATAATGTCGTTGATCGACAGCAGCATGCGCGCGAGGGTAAACTTGCTGCTGGCCAGCGAAAAGACGGTGAATTCGAGCAGGAAGATGGCGAGCAGCACCATTTCCCAGTTCAATAAGTACTTTTTAAAATTGATGTCAGGCTTGCTGTTCATGCCTTTTCACCTCCTTTAATCGAGGCCTTGGTGCGGGCCGCCAGCCGCTCCCTGCGGTTTTTTTCGGCTGTCCGCTGCTGCATCAGCGCGTCGGCCACCACAATGGTGATCAGCAAAACGCCGGTGATGGTGTTGTCGTAGTCGGAGGAGAAGCCGAGGAAAACGAGTATGCGGCTGATGGAGGACATGAAAATAGCGCCTATGGACGAGCCGATGATGCTGCCCAAACCGCCGGTGAGGCTTATGCCGCCGAGCACGCAGGCCGCAATTGCCTTCATCTCGTAGTTGACGCCGGCCGTCGGGGTGATAAAGCCGATTCGGGAGGAATAGATGATGCCCGCGACGGCGGCAAAAGCGCCACACAGCACATAAGCGGTTACCTTTGTGGCGCGCACCGGAATGCCGACCAGCGTTGCGCCGGCGGCGTTGTCGCCGACCGAGATAAAGTATTTGCCGCGCCGTGTTCTTGTTAAGGCAAGGTGAATCGCAATAACGGCCAGAATCACCACGGCGTAAAAGACGGTCAGGCTGCCGGCCAGCTTCTTCTGCGAGAGGAGCGTAAACCCGGCCGGCAGACTCTCGACCCATGCGCCCCGTGTATAAACGTAAATAAACCCTCTGACAATGCCGTTTGTGCCCAGCGTGAATATCAGCGAGGGAATGCCCATCACCGCGACGCCCCAGCCGTTGATCAGGCCGATGACGGCGCCTACGCAGATGCCGGCAACAAAGGCGACGGTCCAGCTTGCGCCGTCGCGCAGCAGCGTTGAGGAAACTGCCGCCGACAGACCCAGCGTCGCGCCGATTGAAACGTCGATCTCACCGGTTAATATGACGAATGCGATACCGGCGGCCAGCAGTGTGAAGACGACGCTGTCGTTTAAGCAGTTGACCAGCGAGGTCGGCGCAAGAAAGGCCGGATTGACGAGGCCCACGCCGCCGAACAAAACGATAAGGAACATCAGGCTGCTCGTCTCTCGCGCTTTGGCCAGCTTTTTGATGACCTTCCTCAGCTCACCTGCTTTCCGTCCAATACGCCGAAGGCGGCCGACATCAGGCTGTCCTGATTGATATCGTCCTTTAAAAACTCGCAGTTAACGCGCCCCTGATACATCGTGACGGCGCGGTCTGAAAGCTCGATAATCTCCTCCATATCCGAAGAGATCAGCATAATGGCCACGCCCTGATCACGCAGCCGGTGGATGATGGCGTACACCTCGGCGCGCGCTGCGGCATCAATGCCTCTGGTGGGCTCGTCGAGGATAACCAGCTTCGGCTTGGTAGAAAGCGCCCTGCCGATGACGATTTTTTGCTGGTTCCCGCCTGAAAGGCTACCCGCCGCCTGGTCCTGCCCGGTCACCTTAATGTGAAAATCCTGTACATAGCAGCCGGTGAGGTCGCATTCCGCTTTTTTGTTGAGGAAAAACCGCCCCATTGAGAGGTTATACAATATGGAGGAGGTCGTGTTTGCCGCAACGTCGCTGATCTTGAACAGCCCGTGCAGATGCCGGTCCTCCGGCACATAATTGATACCGGCCTGTATGACCTTAGCGGTGGGCAGCCCGGTAATGGGTCTGTCCTCAAGCAGCACGGCGCCGCCCAGAACAACATCGCGCCCGATGATGGTGGTGGCAAGCTCGGTTCGGCCCGCGCCCACGACGCCCGCAACGCCGAGTATCTCGCCCGGATATACCTCTAAGTCGACGTTGCTAAAGCCGTAGCCCGAAAGGTTCTTAACGGTCAGCACCGGCTTTAAGCCGTTATAGTCTATCGCGGTGATGCTGCACCCGGTCTGTTCGTTGCATTTTTCTTCGATGCTGGGGGGCAGCAGGCCTTTGACCAGCATTTCACGCGTGAAGTCCTCCACCGGCCCGCGCAGTGTGACGACTCCGTCCCTGAGTATGGCGACGTGCGTGGCGATGTCGAACACCTCGGTTAAGCGGTGGGTAATATAGATGATGCCGATGCCCTTGGCCTTGAGATCTTTGATGCGGGCAAACAGGCTGCCCACCTCGTCAAAGGTCAGGGCGCTGGTCGGCTCATCGAGAATGAGCAGACGGGCGTTGCGCAGCAGGCCCCTGAGAATTTCCACAAGCTGCTGCTCGGCAATCGAGAGGCTGCTCGCTTTTCGGTTCATGTCCAGCCGCCAGCCAACCTCATCCATCAGTGCCGACAGCCTGCCGCGCAGCATGGAGGCTTTCTGCTCGAAGCCGATGAGAATGTTTTCCTCCACCGTCATGTTCGGGAAGATCATCGGTTCCTGCGGGACCATATAGATGCCATGCGCCAGCGCCAGCGAGGGCTTTGAGAGAAGCGTCCTTTTGCCGTCAATCTCGATGCCGCCGTTGTCCGGCTGATAAATACCCATTATAATTTTCATCAGGGTGCTTTTGCCCGCACCGTTGCCGCCGATGAGTGCGACCACCTCTCCGGCGCTGACCGTTAGGTCAATTCCTTTGAGAACGGCGTTTTGGCCGAATGACTTATGGATATTGTGCGCGGAAAGGATGGTGGCATTTGCGCTTGCCGACTTTTGTTCCGCCATACCCGTACCTCCGTGTTTATCTTTTATTGATGAACAAAAGTTTTAAACAGTAATTTTTATATCATATTCTTCTGAGGCCATGATAATTTATTTTAAAGCGATTGTCAATTGACCCATTTGTTTCCATTCCTGTAATTTTTGATTTATTCGCTCAATAAAATAGCTATAATTTAGATATTTTTAATATAACACCTGTAAAAATAGTCACTTTATACAAAGAAACAAATTTGAATTCTCGTAAAATTCTGAAAAAGAAATTTTTCAATTATTTATTTGACACGCTTTATTCCGATTGATATACTAGAACAAAAGATAATTTTAAAAACATTTGTACAAATGATGAAAAGTGAGAGATATTATGGATTATGAAGAGTCGTTAGTCATCAAAACGGCGTGGTACTACTATCTTGAAAATATGACCCAGCAGCGCATCGCCGAAATTTTTGGGATTTCACGCATACGCGTTATTAAACTGCTCGAAAAAGCAAGACAGACCGGCGTTATTCAGTTTAAGGTGCGCAAGGACAGCGCAAGCCGGATGGCCCTTGAAAAAAAGCTCTGCGAAAAATACGATCTGAAGGATTCCTTCGTTGTGCCGACCAACCCGGAGGAGGAAGGCGTCAACGAGACGATTGCCAAGGCTGCGGCTATGTACATCGGCGACCGTATTGACGAGGATACCTTTATCAATATCGGTTACGGTGACACGCCCAGCCGCGTACTCAATAACCTCGCCATGATGAGCGAAAAGCCGATTACCTGCATTTCGCTCACCGGCGGCGTCAATTACTACCTGCCCAACACCCATTCGCAGACCTTTAACGCCCGGCTGTTCCTCATGCCCGCGCCGCTGATCGCTTCCTCCAGCGCGCTGGCCCATGCCATGCGTCAGGAGGCCTCGGTCACCGAAATATCGCGCATGGTGTTGCTTTCGGGCATCACGGTCGTCGGCATCGGCGGCATGTCGGAGGACGCCACCATTTTTAAATCGGGCATCCTGAGCAAGAACGATCTGCTTTATCTCAAAATGCAGGGCGGGGTGGGCGACATTCTCAGCCATTTTCTTGACGAAAACGGCAACCTTTTAAACCACGACGTCGAAGACCGCCTGATCAGCACACCCTTAGATACCATTAAGAGCCTTGACAATGTCATCGGCGTTGCGGCGGGCAATTCCAAGACCGCCGCCATCCGCGCGGTGCTGCGCGGCGCCTATCTCGACGTGCTGATCACCGACGAGAATACGGCGCAGCAGCTTCTTGAGAACGAATAGTGCCCTTTGGCAGTTGTACATGGCGTTTAAAGCGTCAACATAGCCTGTACGTTTTTTGATCGGTGGCACACTCAGTGTTTAAGTCAGCGTGTCTTATGGCGGGAATACCTGATATAAAAATCAGAAGGAGGCTATATATCATGTCACAAAAGTATTTAATGGCGCTCGACGCGGGCACAGGCAGTGTCAGGGCTGTTGTATTTGACCTTTATGGCAACCAGACGGGCTGTGTGCAGCGCGAATGGACCCATGCCGAAGACCCGCGGTGGCCCGGCAGCATGGATTTTGACTGGACGCATAATTGGGCGCTGGCCTGCGCATGCATTCGAGAGGTTCTAGCACAGGCAGCGATTGATCCGGCGGATATTGCGGCGGTCTCCACAACCTGTATGCGCGAGGGCATTGTGCTCTACGACGCGCACGGAACCGAAATCTGGGCCTGCGCCAATGTCGACGCCCGCAGCACCGACGAGGTCGGCCAGCTGATCGCGCTTGATCCCGGACTGGAAAAGGAGATTTATCTCGAATCGGGTCAGACCTATGCGCTTGGCGCGCTGCCGCGGCTGCTGTGGGTCAAAAACAAGATGCCGGATATCTACGAAAAGACCGCAGCCATCGGTATGTTCAACGACTGGCTGATCTATAAAATGACGGGCGTGCTTGAGGTGGAGCCCAGCAACGGCTCCACAACCGGCATATTCAATCTGCAAAACAGGGCCTGGAACCCTGACATTGCGCGCAAATGCGGCCTTCGGGACGACATATTCCCGCCTGTGCGCGAATGCGGCAGCCGTATTGCGCCGGTTAGCGAACAGGGCGCCAGACAAACCGGTCTTGCAGCCGGCACCCCCGTGGTGGTCGGCGGCGGAGATGCGCAGCTTGGCTGCGTGGGCGTCGGTGTGGTCGACGCGGGTCAGGCGGCGGTGTTCGGCGGCAGCTTCTGGCAATATGAGTACAATACGGCCGACGGCAGCACCGACCCCGGCTGCCGCGTGCGCGTCAACTGCCATGCCGTTCCGGGCGTGTGGCAGTACGAAGCGCTGGCTTTTAAGCCCGGGTTGGTCATGCGCTGGTTCAGGGACGCCTTCTGTCAGCTTGAGCAGCAGCTCGGCGCGCAGACCGGCAAGGACCCCTACTACCTGATGGACAAAGAGGCGGAGAAAGTACCCGTAGGCAGCTACGGCATGATGTGCGCCTTTTCGGATGTTATGAACTACATCTGCTGGAAGCACGCCGCGCCCACCTTTACAAACTTCGACCTTGATCCGCAACGCTTTAACCGCTACACATTTTACCGCGCCATTCTTGAGAACACCGCGCTGGTCACCAAAGGCCATCTGGAGCTGGTGCGAGAGGCGACCGGCAACGCGCCTCAGGAAATTGTTTTTGCGGGCGGCGCTTCTAAAAGTCCGCTGTGGTGCCAGATTCTCTCCGACGCGCTGGGGCTGCCCGTCAGAGTGCCGGTTGTAAAGGAAGCCACCGCGCTTGGCGCGGCCATCCTTGCGGGATACGGCGTCGGTATTTACGACGATATTTCGGAAACGGCGCGCAATCTGGTTAAGTGGGACAGAACCTATGCCCCCGACATGGCCAACCACGCAATCTATTGTGAGAGCTACGCGCGTTGGAAGCCTGTCTATCAGGCGCAGCTTGCGCTTTGCGACCAAAAGCTGACCAAAAATATGTGGCTCGCACCGGGACTTTAGCCTTGCCGCTTTGATAAGCCCGGCCTCTTTGAGCGCATTTGATAAATACAAAAATATTAAAGGAGGGTGTGCGCATGTATATACTAAACGAAAGTGAACGCGAATATCGCTTTGGTAATAGCGGACCGAAATATCTGATGAAGGGTCCCCGGATGAATTTTGCGGTGGTGCAGTTTTTGGCGGGGGAGGATTTTACCGCGCATCTCCATCACACGATGGAGGAGAATTTTTTCATTCTGGAGGGCGAGGTGGACATCGTCGTCGACGGCAAGGTCAACAGACTCCGGCAGGGCGATTTTATACACATCGAGCCCGGCGAGATTCATTATTGCATTAACAACTCCGCCGCGCCGGTCAAGATGATTTCAACGCTCGCGCCGTTTCAGGAGGTTGACAAGGTGGAAATTCCGGACTACAAATACTGACGCTTAAAAGCCCTGGGGATCCATAAGCATATTTTACATTTTAACCAACGGTTTTTTTGTTTAATTTAAGCCTTACAAAGTCTGACAGCCGCGTATTTCAACGGTTTTGCGCTGGCTGCGCCGCGTCAACAGGCGTTGGCGGGCGCAGATGTAAGAATGCAAAAAGCGCGCCTCACCAAAAAGGTGAGACGTGCTTTTCTTGTTATTCCCAAATGTTACTACAATTGCCATAAATAGGCTGTAAAACCGCATGGATGCATGGTTTTTTCGCTGTAATTCTGCCAAATACCGTCGTTTTATATTGCGGTATTCTGTATGATATTCTATAATTATAGACGATGGCAATTGGAATAATTTCCTTTAAATTTAAGCGTGGGGTACGATTTATGATACACGTTGCAATTTGTGATGATGATAAAGTACTTTGTGCGCAGTTAGAAGATTTTGTTGTCCGCGCAGGCAGTAATAATAATCTCGATTTTGATATCGCCGTATTTTATACAGGAGAATCGTTATGCTGCTGTTTGGAGGAGGATAAATTCGACCTGATCTTTCTGGATATTGAACTGGCTACGATGACCGGAATAGAAATAGGCCGCAACATCAGGGACGACTATGACGACAATGAAACGCAGATCGTTTTCATATCCGGCATAACGAGCTATGCGATGTCACTGTTCAAGATTCGCCCGCTGGACTACCTGATTAAGCCGTTGGATTATCAGGCGGTCGAAAATACAATTTTAACGGCGGCCAAGCTGCTGCGGTTAAAGCACGCTTACTTTGAGTTCAGCGAACAGCGCCACACGGTGCGCATACCGGTGAGCAGCATTCTCTATTTTGAAAGCATGGGAAAAAAGATTCGCCTCGTCACCAAAAACGGCGAGCATGCCTTTTATGGCAAAAAGGATGATATTTTAAAGCAGGTATCTCTCGATATTCTTCTGGAGATACACAACTCCTATTTAATTAATTATAATCTGGTCGAAAAATACAGCTATACCGAGGTGGTGATGATTAACAAAGACGTTTTGCCAATCAGTCAAACCTACAGAAAGCACATAAGAAGCTGGTTGCTGAAAAAGAAGGGTGGTCGCCATGACAGATAGTTTTTTGGTTAATATTATTTATTGCTGCTGCAACGCGCTGCGCGTTTATGCCATTTTCATATTTTTATCGTTATTTTTCCGGCGGGAAAAAGGGTTTAGAATATGGGAGTTCGCCTGCTTCGCCGGATATTTTTTGATCAACAGCGCGGCCTACCTGATGTGGAAAAACCCCTTGATAAACCTCGCGGATAACATTATCCTGACGCTTTTGCTCACGTTGCTGTATAAAGCCAGGTGGGTCACCCGTGTTTTGGCAACCATTGTTGTTTTTACGGTGAGCATCATTGTCGAGTGCATCGTCGCGGCGCTTTTCAGCTTTGCGCCAAATATCTTTGAGTCGTCGGTCGTCATCGTCATAACCAGCATGCTGTTGTATGCCGTCGCGTTTAACATCAAGAGCCATATGGATATGAAAGAGGACCCTGTCGTCTCATTTTTTCAGCTCGTTTTCATCAGCCTGATTTCAGCCATAAGCATATTTGTGGCGCTTGTGCTGACCGCCGACCGGCTGCGCAACAGCAACGCTTTTATTACAGCCAGTCTGGTGCTGCTGCTGTTGATGAATTTTATTGTCATCTATCTTTATGACAGCATCAAGGACAGGGCCAGACAGATTAAAACCAAGGAGCTGCTCAACCAGCAAAACAACCTGTACATTAAACAATACGAAACTATTTTTCAGTCCCAGCGCAATATACGCATTCTTTATCACGATATGAGAAACCATATGGCCGCCATTCAAG
>JAEWMM010000064.1 GCA_023457175.1 Bacillota bacterium
CATACCGCACCGTGCAAGCAGCCAGCCGCCCAGCCCGCTGACCATCGCGAGGGTGCCGATTATTGCGGTCGCCGCCGCCCAGAGCGTCTGCCCCGTGGTCACGTCGGGCGAGGAGCCGATGAGCAGCAGCGGATTATTCAAAAAGAAGAACGGAATGACAAAGCCGACCAGCCCTAAGCGCACGGCGATGAAACTCGTTTTGGTCTGATCCGACCCCGCGATGCCCGCCGCCACGTAGCTGCTCATCGCAACCGGCGGCGTAATGTTCGAAAGGCAGGCGTAAATTAAGCAGAACATGTGCGCCGCCACCGGCATAACGCCCACCTTGATGAGCACCGGCACGGCGACCGCCTCGACGATGACATAGGCCGCCACGCCCGGCACGCCCATGCCCAGTATTGTGCTCATGACCATGACGAGAAAGCCGGTCAGGTAGATGTGGCTGTTGTCGACGATGCGCAGAATCAGGTAGCCCATGTTCAGCCCCAGACTCGTCAGCGTTACGGTGCCGATGATAATGCCGATAATCACGCAGGACACGCCAACGCCCACCGCGCCGCGCGCCCCCTCGCAGATGGCGTCGAGAATCTTTTTGGGCCCCATGCGGGTATCCTTTTGCACCCAGCTGACCGCGACGGTCACAAAGATCGCTGCCACAGCGGCAAACAGCGGCGTATAGCCCATGAACATCATCACCATGAGCACGACAAGCGGCGCAATCAGATGGCCCTGCGTTCTCATAACCCGCCCGGCATCGGGTATGTTCTCCTTCGCAATGCCCGAAAGGCCGAGGCGCTTGGCCTCAAAATGCACCGAGAACAGCAGCCCGAGGTAGTAAAGCAGCGCGGGGATGATGGCCGCGATCATAACGTTGGTGTAGCTGACCCCTAAAAATTCGGCCATGACAAAGCCGACTGCGCCCATAATCGGCGGGCAAAACTGGCCGCCGGTGCTGGCCACCGCCTCGACCGCGCCGGCAAATTCCTTGCTGTAGCCGGTGCGCTTCATCAGCGGAATGGTGATGGTGCCGGTGGTGGCGACATTTGCAATGGCGCTGCCGTTGATCATGCCCATCAGGGCGCTTGCCAGAACAGCCACCTTGGCGGGGCCGCCGGGGGTCTGGCCGACAAGCGTCAGCGAAATGTCGTTGATGAACTGGCTAAAGCCGCTGTGCTTTAAAAACGCACCGAACAGCACGAACAGGAATATGTAGGTGGCCGAAACGCCGATGCCCACGCCCAAAACGCCCTGCGTACCCCAGAACTGGGTCAGCAGCACACGCTTGAGCGTAAAGCCGTTGTGTCCTAAGCGCCCGGGAATATACTGCCCTAAAAAGTTATAGGCCAGAAAGCCCAGCGCCAGAAACGCGAGATTGCCCGAAGCGCGGCGCGCCGCCTCGAACACGACGAGCAGCGCCAGCCCCGCCACAATTAAATCGGTCTGGGTGCCGCGTCCGCCGGTGGCGGCAAAGCGCGTGTAGTTTAAAATAAGGTAGCCAAAGGTGCCGATCGAGAGCGCAATCAGCGCCATATCCCACACCGGGGGCAGCGCGCGGGTGCGCCGCTCGCGCTTTGCGGCGGGAAAGAGCAAAAACGTAAAGCAGAGTAAAAAAATACAGTGAAAGGCGCGCAGGTTAATCGCACTCATCGCGCCGATCGTGTTATAATAAAGCTGAAAAATCGTCCAGCACACCAGCAACACCGTTACCACCTTGGCAAACGGGCCGGTGTAGGTACGGGTTCTGGCCTCTGAATCCTTTTCTTCGAGCAGCTGCCGTGCCTTTTGCTCCAGCGCGCTTTGCTCACTCGCCGACAGCAGCGGCTTATTTTCCGGCATGCGGATTCCTCCTTAGGATGCGTTAATCAATTTACAGATTATTTTAGCACTTTAAATCATGGACGTCAATGCGATTTGCACTTTTTGCTATGTTTTTGGTGATATTTTCATTAATTTTGCCGTTTCTATCGTAAGACATCGCCTTAAATCACTAATATATGGAATATTTTTAATAATTTTTATCATAAATTGTGATTCAGTCACGAGAAAATCGGCTCATATTGTGGTATGATATGGACAAGCTTAAATCTTTAAGCAAAAGGTTTGCCAAAGCCGCCTGCGGCGGCGGTTAAATCAAATAAATCTGTAAAAGCGGATATCCTTACTTTTCGGTCTTCGCAAATTCTCAATGCGTCAAAAAGCCCGGCACGGCTGCGGGCCGCCCTGCACAGGCGGCGGCTTGGCTGTTCTGTGGTTTTTATAGCCGATCAACTTAACCCCCCCGTTTTGCGGTCTGTTTTTTCGTGCCGCTGCGTTGGCCCCCCGACAGGCGCCAGCCTGTCTTTCGTCGTCCTCCTTGCAGCACAAAAATATTCTCGCAAATGCCGGGCGCTTTTCAGGTTAATCGGCTATATATCAGCATCCCGCATCAAAATTTGAAAGGCAGGTACCAAACAATGAAAAAATATGTCTGTACAATTTGCGGCTATGTTTATGACGAGGCGGCAGGCGATCCTGACAACGGCGTCGCCCCCGGCACCAAGTGGGAGGATGTCCCCGAGGATTGGGTCTGCCCCGATT
>JAEWMM010000065.1 GCA_023457175.1 Bacillota bacterium
TTCATCTGATCTAAAAGATCGGTGAGGGTAAAGCTGTTCTTTTTAAGCTTCTGCGCCAGCTGCTCGGCCTTTTTCTCGTCGACGGTACTCTGCGCCTTTTCAATCAGCGTGACCACGTCGCCCATGCCCAAGATGCGGGAAGCCATGCGATCGGGATAAAACGGCTCAAGCTGGTCGAGCCGCTCGCCCATGCCGACGAATTTGATCGGCTTGCCGGTTACGGCACGGACCGAAAGCGCCGCGCCGCCGCGCGTGTCGCCGTCACACTTGGTGAGGATGACACCGTCGATGCCCAGCCGCTCGTCAAAGGTTTTGGCGACGTTGACGGCGTCCTGACCGGTCATAGCGTCGACGACCAGCAGAATCTCGTGCGGGCCGACCGCTTCTTTGATGTTTGACAGCTCGCCCATCAGCGCTTCGTCGATGTGCAGACGGCCGGCGGTATCTAAAATGACGAGGTCGTCGCCGTGATCCCTCGCGCGCATAATCGCCTTTTTGGCAATCTGCACCGGGTCGCCCTGTCCCATCTCAAAAACCGGGACATTGACCTGCTCGCCGACAACCTGAAGCTGCTTGATAGCCGCCGGGCGGTAAACGTCGCAGGCAACGAGCAGCGGCCGCTTGCCCAACGCTTTAAAATGCTTTGCCAGCTTGGCACAATGGGTGGTCTTGCCCGAACCCTGTAGGCCGCACATCATGATAATGGTGGGCAGCTTGCTGGAGAAACGAATTCTGACGTTCTCGGTGCCCATCAGGGCGGTCATTTCGTCGTTAACAATTTTAATAACCTGCTGCGCGGGAGTCAGGCTTTCAAGCACCTGCGCACCGACGGCCCTTTCAGACACAGCGGCGACAAAATCCTTGGCGACCTTATAGTTGACGTCCGCCTCTAAGAGCGCCAGACGCACCTCGCGCATAACCTCTTTAATATCCGCTTCCTTAAGCTTGCCGCGGGATCTCAGCCGTTTGAAAACGGAATTCAGCTTTTCTGAAAGTCCTTCAAAAGCCATGCCATTCCTCCATTGTTACAGCTCAGCCACATGGCGCGCCAGCTTGGTGATCTTGCCGACACGGGTGCTGATGTCTTTTGAGTTATAAAGCCTTGAATTGATCTGCTCAATCTCGAAGGCGCTCTTTAATATATCGTCAAGCGTTTCTTTTATCTGTTCAAAACGGCTGGCAAGGCCGAGCTGTTCTTCAAATTCCGACAGCTGAAACTCGGCGCGCTTGATCGAGTCGCGCACGCCCTGCCGCGTGATGCCGCTGTGTGAGGCGATTTCGGAAAGCGAGAGATCCTCGTTATAATAGAGCTCTATGACCTCCTGCTGCTTCTCTGTCAGCAGATCGCCGTAAAAGTCATAAAGCAGCGATATGCTCAGATCCTTCGCCATAAACAGCCCGTCCCTTCTCAACAGCAATTTGCTACCACCTGATTATAGCGGAACACATGCCCTCTGTCAAGGGTTTTCTCTTTACATCCGACCACAAAATATTGTGTCTGCCGCCGCGTCGGCACAAGGCATTGTGCATTTTGACCTATGCGCGACGATACAACGAAAAATGCCGCCACAAAAAGCGTTGTTTATCGGCACCCCGCAATTTTTCACCATTTTTTCACGTCTCGCGCGTTGTTTCTAAGCATTTTTTATGTTATAATGGTTAAACTATCCAAAAGGAGGGGATCGCTTTGAAGCGCACGCTTGCGTTCATTTTGGCCTGTACGATGCTTTTTACACTCTCGGTCGGCTCTCTGGCCTCGCCCGACCCGGACGTGCCGTATCCCATCACGGAAATTTACTCTGTCGGCTATCTGGTCGACGAGGACGGTTACGTCGACTTCAACGATCCGCTGGGCAATGACAGGTCGCTGCCCTACGGCGAGACGGTCTATTATCCGCTGGTTTCAGATTCGGGCGAAGGCTATCTTGTAGGCGTCTATAAAAGCGCCGCCACCAAGGGTGTTAAGATTAAAACCGACTGGGAAGAGGGCTCTTCTTATATCGACAAGCTGTCGGTTGTCAGAAAACGCTTTAGAAATAAAACTGCGCTGGGCAGCAGCATTGAGTTTATTGACAGCTACTGCTATTTTCTCGCGATAAAGGCAAAGGTGCGCTCTGCGACCACAACGGCCACACATGATGTTTACGGCACCGTCAAGCTGCGAAAAACCAGTGGCAACAGCGATTACCCCCGCTTCGATTATGACGACATCGACTATCTCGACGTCGGCTTTGATGTGGGGTACAATGAACCGGAGGACAGCAGCGTCATCCCGATTATTCCCGCGCTGTTTGAGGATTTTTACGAGGACGACGAGGAAACCTTCGATTTTGAGGCCGATTCCCACAGCTATTTCGTCGTGAACACGAACAACCAGAAAAAAATCGTGCTCGGCATGAACACCGATTACGACGACGATATCGGCAACAAATATCCCAACGCCGATCTGTATTTCTTTAACGGCAACGGCGCGACCTTTAACCGAACCGGCTATCTCTATCTGTACGCCGACCGGGGCAGCTATGTTTATTCGGTCGAAAGCAACAACACGCTTAAAAAGGTCAATGCGTCCTACGATTCTTACGACGACGTCTTTGTCATACGTACCAGAACGCTCGGACGCTACGTCGTCTCGGACATGAAGCTGAATGTCGCGGAGCAAAGCGCCGATGACGAGGATACCCCCGTTATCTATGATAACGACACCCAGACCAACTATAACCCCGGCACCGGCGGCTATGGCTTTGACGATATTGCCTATGGCACGCCAACGCAAGTCCAGACACCGGCTGTTACCAATAACACTGTTTCAGCGGCGCCCGCCGTCACCGGCAGTTCCTCCATCTCCCCTGCCCCCGCTGAAAAGTCCGATTCCTCAGCATCGCAACAGGAAGAGGAACAGCAGCCCGAGTCGGATGGCCCCACCATTATCGGCACCACCAAGAAGGCCGAAAACAAGCTGGCCGCCCCCGCCGCAACCGCCCCGGCAGCCGATACCGGCAGCGCAACAGCACCACCGGACTACCGCAGGCTGGCAATGATCATTTGCAGCGCCGGCGCCATTCTTTCGGTGATCGGTTTGATAATCTGTGCGCTGGTTGGCTTTAACCGCTCAAGAGAAAAATACTATTGATCGTACGAACTGTCTGTTAAAACGCTTTTAGCATGCGCGAAGCCGATGCCCCGCGGGCACCGGCTTCGTTTTGATTTTATAGCAATATTCTCTGTGCGGCAGGACAGCGCCGACAATGCGAATCAGCCTAGAAATTGAAAACCGCGCCCCAGTCAAAATCGCCCGAAGCTTCTACGCTTTGCGGCCAGCGCGCGCACCATTGCGGCACAACCGGCGTCTCCACCCGATCAAAGCTGGGCGTGTAGGGCTTGATATCCAGCACCGGCGTACCGTCTTCGGCATCGATGAAGTCCACGCCAATGACGCCGTTTTTATCGTCGAGATATGTCACGCCGACGCAGGTCAGCGCAATAGGATTGGGACGCTCCGGCGCGCGGGTGGCAAATGTTCCAAGCGTCCCGGGCGACCCCTTGTAGGGGCTTTGTTCCGTCAGCTTTGCGCGCGAGCGCGCATCGTCGGCATGGCTGAACCACCATAAAACATGGATATGACCAAAGCCTGCCATATTGGTCATCGCCGGAATATACGCCTCCTTAAGCACGATGCGCATGCCGCCAGCATCCACCCGGACAGTACCGATTGGTTTTACTATGAATTTTTCCATAAATAAAGCTCCTGTTCGTTTATTTACGGCGCCGTTAATTTCAGTATATCAATGTTTACCGATACTACAAGCCTTTTTTCAACTTATTTTTAAGCGTCCCGAGCCGGCATTTATTTTGATACCGGCAAACGTTTTTAACGCAGGCGATGCCCCTTGGTGCTTGCATAACAGTAAATTTATAAAATCCGTTGTATGCGAAAATAACAATTATCAGAAAACGGCGGTATTAATAAACCCCCCGGTCACAGGGTTCTGCAACCGGGGGGTTTATAATACCAAGGCTTCATATACGAACATAAAAATCAGGCGTCGCCCTGCGCCAAGGGATAATACGAAGAATTCTCCTCGCCGGTATCCGCGTTTTCAATGATTAGTAGCTTGGACTGCGGCTGGGTCAGCACCGCATGCCACAAATTGCGCGGTACATTATACAGCTTGCCCGGTTCCATAAGAAGGTCCTCAATTTTTTCCGGCGTCTCTCCATATCCGGCCAGCAGCAGTATGGCGGGGCCTTGCAGCAGCACAAAGACCTCGTCGGTCTGATGGTGGCGCTCGACAAAGGGTACGCCACCCCTTTCTTGCGAGGGTTGGTGGTTGAGAATTGCGACCCGCCAGCCGCCAAAGAAAACCAGAGGAGAAAAGCCGCTCTCCTCGTAAGCGCAAATGTCCACACCATGCTGTTTCATCATGCAACGCTCCCTTAAAGTAGATGCAATCGTTCCTTTTTGACGTTTGGTCGGCATCCGCCAAAATTAAAATCCACCGCTTGGCACCATTATAGTACAACCGCATAAAAACACAAGTTTCGTGGTTAAAGTAAATAAAAAATCCACCCAAAACAGAATAATATCCCCTTAAAATTCACAAACCTATGCGCTATACTAAACCCAGAGCTGGAGGCATCAAGGACGGGGGATGAGCGCATGAACGAGACCATCGTCTCCATGAAGGGGATCTGCAAAAGCTTTCCCGGCGTAAAAGCGCTGGATCATGTCGATTTTGAACTGCGGTCGGGCGAGGTCATGGCGCTGCTGGGCGAAAACGGGGCGGGAAAATCGACCCTGATGAAAATACTCAGCGGCGTTTATACCCGCGACGCGGGCGAAATGAGTATTTTTGACAAGCCGTACGGCAACCTGACCCCCCGGCAGGCGCAGGCTGCAGGGGTGGCCATTATTCATCAGGAGCTCAACATGTGCGGTCATCTTTCGGTTGCGGAAAATATTTTCCTCGGGCGCGAACTAATCCGGGGCGGACTGTTGGAC
>JAEWMM010000066.1 GCA_023457175.1 Bacillota bacterium
GGTTACCTTACTTACTTTATTCTCCCTATTTGTCATATCGCAGCTATTATACCGCATCGGTAGGTTAATGTAAAGGCAAATATTGTAAATTTTTGTAAAAAAATCAAAATAATTCTTATTATTTACATTTAGTTTTGGTGATCAAAATTCAGCGCCGCTCATACCCTTATTGCATAGGGGTGACGCATATGATGACTGCTATTTTCTGCGCCATGCTGCTGGGCGGAATCTTTTTTGGCGCGCTCACCGGCAGAATGCCGCAGGTATCGGATGCCCTGCTTAAAGAGAGCGGGCACGCCATCGAGCTGATATTGTCGCTTGCAGGGAAATTTTGCCTCTGGGGCGGTATTATGCGCATTGCAGAGGAATCAAAGCTGACCAGCGCGCTGGCACGTCTGGCAGCACCGGTAACCTGCCGGCTGTTTAAAGGTCTGCGTCCGCAGGGCAAGGCAATGCGCGCCATTTCCATGAACATGGTGGCAAACCTGCTCGGACTCGGAAACGCCGCCACGCCGCTGGGCATTACCGCGATGAAAGCCATGGAAGAAGAGGAGCACGCCAACGGCACGGCCACCGACAACATGGTGCTCTTTGTGGCGATGAACACGGCGTCGCTGCAGCTGCTGCCCACCACCACTGCCATGCTGCGTTCCGCAGCGGGCAGCAAAGCGCCGCTCGATATTCTGCCGGCTGTCTGGGTGGCGTCCGCCGTTTCGGTGCTGTCCGGTATTGTGGCCGCCAAGCTGCGTTCCGACAGGAGAAAGCGCCCATGACAGCGCTGAGCAGTTGGGCAATTCCGGTCGTCGTCGGCCTGATCATCCTGTGGGGCTGGGCCAGCGGCATCAATGTGTTCGATACATTTTTAAGCGGCGCACGCAGCGGCATTGGGGTGGCTTTTAGAATTATCCCGGCGCTGGTGGCGTTGATAACGGCGGTCGGGGTTTTTAAAGCCTCCGGCGCGCTCGATCTTTTGACCCATTCGCTGGCGCCTTTCACCGAGCTGGTCGGCATTCCGGCAGAGGTGGTGCCGCTGGCGCTGCTGCGCCCCATTTCCGGCAGTGGTGCAATGGTCATCTTTAACGACCTGCTGACCCGCTTCGGGCCCGACAGTCTGATCGGCCGCATCGCCAGCGTGATGGAAGGCTCGACCGAAACCACCTTTTATACTATCGCTGTTTACTACGGCGCCACCTCAATCCGCCGCATACGTCATACGGTATCGGCGTCGGTCATCGCCGACCTTACCGGTTTTATTATGAGCGCAATTTGTGTCAGAATGTTTTTTTATATGTAAAATATTGGGAAACATTCTTGAGTTTACCCAGCATACCCATAGCCGCCCGTGAACGCCTGCTCCAATCCGGACTTTAACCCGGCTGACAAAAACGCGCCAAACGGCGCGTTTTTTGATATATGGCAACCATAATATACAGGGCTTAACCTGATAAAAGGCGCCCGCCTTTTATTTTGTTCCTCAATGGTCTGCCAATAAGTTTGACGATGCGCACCGCTCAAGCCCGGTCAGCCAACAGCGACTCGATAAACTGCTTGGCCACACGGGGAGAGCGTCCCGCCCGGCGCAGCGCATAGGTCTCGGCGCTTGCGATCAGCGTCTCCTCCGGCAGGTCAATTTTGTGGAGCTGTGCCAACCGCAGCACAATATCAAGGTATTGCCGCTTGTCGGGGCGCTCAAAGGTGACGGTAAGGCCAAACCGGTCAGAAAGCGAGGTCAGCTCTGCAATGGTGTCGCCAAGGTGTATTTCGTCCCCCTCGCGATCAGAAAAGCTTTCCTTGACCAGATGGCGGCGGTTGCTGGTGGCATAAACCGCCACATTGTCATTTTTATAAGAGATTGATCCCTCCAAAATCGCTTTAAGCGCCGCAAAATTGTCGTCATCCTTCGTGAATGAAAGATCATCGATAAACAGAATAAAGCGCAGCGGGTTGGCGGACAGGCGGTCAAGCAACGCGGGCATCTCGGTGAGCTGGTTCTTTTTCAGCTCGATGAGCCTGAGTCCTCGGTGCGCGTATTCGTTGATAACCGCCTTGACGGTCGAAGATTTTCCGGTGCCGCTGTCGCCATAAAGCAACACGTTGGCAGCCGGCCGCCCCTCGATAAGCGCCAGCGTATTGTTTACGACCAACCGCCGCTCGCGCTGGTAGCCGGGCAGGCGGTCGAGCGTGACCGGATCGGGATATCGCACCGGAACCAATGTGTGATTCTCAAGTATAAACGCGTGGTTGTCCACAAAAACGCCATAGCCATAGCAGGCTATCTGCGCCAGCCGCTCGGTATAAGCCGCCCTGAAATCGTGCGCACTGCAGCGGTAGGCGGGCAAAAAGCCGTCATACCCCAGCGCTTCGCGCAGCATCTGGGACGAAATCCGGCTGACCTCCTCAAGCAGCAGCAGCTCCTGCTCAAGGCATTCCCTGAGCAACGGAGAGATCGGCTCCTGCCTGGCCGCCTTCTGCATATAGAGATTTTCATCCCGCAGCACCAGATCCAGCAGATAGTCGGACAGGTTGTCCCCCTTTTCATACAGCGCCGCCACAAAGGCTGCGTAATGCGAAATGCCGTCATGGGGACTCCCCGATTCCAGCAGCCGCGTCAGGTTTAAAAGCACGGCATCCTCCAAAATCCGGCGGAAAATGACCATCCCGCGCAGACGAACGCACAGAGAATAACACTTTGACATCTGAGCACAGTCCTTTTCTAGCATAATAGCCCTAATATTAATAAAACAGCAAACTGTTTTATTAATTTGGCCATGCGCCTTTGGCGCGGCCATTTATAATTTTACTCTAAATGTATTTTGCTGTAAAGCCGGTTCGGCCTATTTTATTTTTTGCATCGGCGTGCTATTCTATAATAATTGTGATGCGGCCGTTAAACGCATAACCGCATCGCATGACCAGTTTTACGGAGGCGCAAGACATGAAAATGATAGACGCACATTTGCATATGAAGAAAAACGAGGGTTTTAATGCCCTTTGCCGCGAAAGCGGCCATAAAAACGACTTTTCACACCTGATGGATTGCTTCAGGCAGGAGCAGATTGCCGCCTGCGTGGTCATGGGCACCGGCCTGCTGGAGGACGACCCCTGCCAGCCCGGGCTTTTTGACCTCAGCGGCCCCGCAGATATGAAAGCCTACCAATATCCGCCCTCGGTCGGCTTTTGCATCGGTGTCGATCCCGCAGGGCTGCGGCAGGGCAGCCTTGAAAGGACGCTTGCCGCCTACCGCGAGGCGATTGCCTGCCCAAGCTGCGTCGGTTTTAAAATCTATCTTGGATACCGCCCGTTTTACGCCGATGACAGCCTGTACCACCCGGTGTATGAGCTGGCGACAGAGCATGATTTGACGGTGGCTTTTCACACCGGGGACACCGCCAACCCGACCGGCCGGCTGAAGTTTTCTCACCCGCTGACGGTGGATGAGGTGGCGGTGCGCTACCCGCAGCTGCGTCTGGTGCTCTGCCATTTTGGCAATCCGTGGATGCTCGACGCCGCCGAGGTGGCCAAAAAGAATCCGAATGTCTATGTCGAGCTTTCAGGCCTTGCGGTCGGCATTCCCGACGCGAGCGCATTTCGCAGCCGGTATAAAGCCTACGTTGAACAGCTCGAATGCTGGCTGCATTATCTTGACCGCTGGGACCATGTGCTTTACGGCTCAGACTGGCCGCTGGTGAACCTGCGCGCCTATATCGCGCTGATTCAATCGTTTGTGCCGCAAAGCGAATGGGAGCGGGTATTCTACCAAAATGCCCTGCGGGCCTATCCACGGCTTAAAAATTTAATATAAGTTTTGATTTTTTAATAAAAGCTCTTTCTCAAAAGCGCTTATGTGGATTTTTCGGCGATTTAGTATCAATTGTTTTGCCGTCAGAATACCATGTAAAAGATAGCTGTGAGGAGGTCTTTTAGTGATAAAAACACATCTGACGCGCTTTTATCTGAGCGCCAATACGCCGCTGGGATTTGTTTCACGGTTAAATTTGCTTTGTGATGCCGACAGGTTTTCCCGCATTCTGCTGCTCAAGGGCGGAACACGGAAAAGACGGGCCGAGCTGATAAGCTATGCGGCCAAAGCAGCCGGCGCGGCGGTACACTGCGTCCATCTTGCAGCTTCGGTGGATTCTGTAAACC
>JAEWMM010000067.1 GCA_023457175.1 Bacillota bacterium
GGAGCTGATCGGCGAGTCCGGCGCGCCGGTGCAGATTATGATTGGCCACGAGTCGGCGACGAGCCAGCTGGCCGACAGCTCGGTGATTCTTGCGCGCTATAACATCGGCCAGAGTGCGGCGGGGGCCATCGGTATCATTGGGCCGACGCGAATGGATTATGCGGGGCTGATACCGCATCTGGAATACTTTGCCCAGACACTAGGCAAGCTTTTAAGTGAGACCTATAACGCCTGATCAAATTACCCGGAACTTAACAGTTGCAAATTCTTGCGGCGCCTACGCTGCCGCAGTAATATTTGGCCATGTTGGGCGGCTGTCGCGAACGCGGAGAGCCCAAACGGCCATTTTAAAATGATAATCGGAGGGAAACCACATGTCAGACAAGGAGCAGGTCACGCCGCAGCAGGCTGACGAGACGGCGCAGAGCACCGGCCCTGCTAACACAGGAGAGACCGCCAATGCGGTCGCCGATGAAAAAGCCAACGAGACAAAACGCGACAAAGAAGAGCGGACCCCGGCGAAAACCGAGCTTGAAAAGCTACAGGACGACTATGCGGCGCTCAACGATAAATATCTTCGGCTGATGGCCGAATACGACAACTTCAGAAAGCGCAGCCAGCGTGAGCGCGACGCCGTCTACCCCGAGGCGACCGCGACAGCCGCCGCCGCATTTCTCACCGTCTCTGATAACTTTGAACGGGCGCTGGCCGCTGAGTGCGCCGACTCCGAATATAAAAAGGGCGCCGAGCTGACCTACCAGTCGCTGATGGACGCGTTTGCAAAGCTCAAGGTCGAAAAGTTCGGAGAGCCGGGCGACGCGTTTGACCCCAACCAGCACAACGCGGTGATGCATGTCGAGGACGACAGCATAGAGACCCAAACGGTGGTGGAGGTCTTCCAAAAGGGCTACCGGCTGGGCGACCGCATTATCCGCCACGCAATGGTCAAGGTCGCAAATTAGAAGCATACCTAAAATGATTTGAGCACGGCCAATAGCCGTTTCAGATAACATGAATTTTGTATAGAACATCTGCGATATATTGAGGAGGAAATTATTATGGGAAAGATTATCGGCATTGACCTTGGAACCACCAACTCTTGTGTGGCCGTCATGGAAGGCGGCGAGCCGGTCGTTATCGCCAACGCAGAAGGCGCCAGAACCACGCCGTCGGTCGTCGCGTTTTCTAAAACCGGTGAGCGCATGGTTGGTCAGGTCGCAAAGCGTCAGGCCATTACCAACCCCGACAGAACCATCAGTTCGATTAAGCGCAAAATGGGCTCGGATTATACCGTTGCGATCGACAACAAAAAATATACCCCGCAGGAAATTTCGGCCATGGTGCTGCAAAAGCTCAAGACCGACGCCGAGGCCTATCTGGGCCAGACGGTCACCGAGGCGGTCATCACTGTTCCGGCCTATTTCACCGACGCGCAGCGTCAGGCTACCAAGGACGCGGGCCGCATTGCGGGCTTGGACGTCAAGCGCATCATCAACGAGCCGACCGCTGCGGCGCTGGCTTACGGCGTTGACAAAGAAAACGACCAGAAGGTCATGGTTTACGACCTTGGCGGCGGCACCTTCGCCGTCTCGATCATCGAGATGGGCGACGGTGTGCAGGAGGTTTTGGCGACCGCGGGCAATAACCGCCTGGGCGGCGACGACTTTGACGACCGCGTCATTAAGTATATGGCCGATACCTTCAAGAATGAAAACGGCATCGACCTCACTCAGGACAAAATGGCGATGCAGCGCTTAAAGGAAGCGGCCGAAAAGGCCAAGATTGAGCTTTCGGGCGTGACGACCGCGCAGGTCAACCTGCCGTTCATCACCGCCGACGCCACCGGCCCCAAGCATCTGGATATGTCAATCACCCGCGCCAAGTTTAACGAGCTGACCGCCGATCTTGTCGCGGCTACGATGGGTCCGGTTAAGCAGGCGCTTTCCGACTCGGGTCTTTCCACCTCGCAGATCGACAAGGTGCTCATGGTCGGCGGTTCTTCGAGAATACCCGCTGTGCTCGACGCGGTCAAGAGCTTCATCGGCAAGGAGCCGTTTAAGGGCATCAACCCCGACGAATGTGTCGCGGTGGGCGCGGCCATTCAGGGCGGCGTTCTTGGCGGCGACGTCAAGGGCCTGCTGCTGCTCGACGTAACCCCGCTGTCGCTGGGTATTGAGACGATGGGCGGCGTGTTCACCAAGATCATCGACCGCAACACAACCATCCCGACCAAGAAGAGCCAGGTCTTCTCGACCGCCGCCGACAACCAGACCTCGGTTGAGGTGCATGTGTTGCAGGGCGAGCGCGAGATGGCTTCGGGCAATAAGACGCTGGGCCTCTTCAAGCTCGACGGCATTCTGCCCGCCCGCCGCGGCGTGCCGCAGATTGAGGTAACCTTTGACATCGACGCCAACGGCATTGTGCACGTCTCGGCGAAGGATAAGGGCACCGGTAAGGAGCAGAACATCACAATTTCCTCCTCGACCAACATGTCGAAGGAGGATATCGAGAAGGCCGTCAAGGACGCCGAGCAGTTTGCCGAAGAGGATAAGCGCCGCCGCGACGAGGCCGACACCCGCAACAACGCCGACCAGCTGGTCTACCAGACCGAACAGGCGTTGTCCGAGCTGGGCGATAAGGTCGACCCCGCCGACAAGGCCGACATTGAGCAGAAGCTTAATGCGCTTAAAGAGGCGCTCAAGGGCACCGATAATGAGCTGATCAAGACCGGCACCGAGTCGCTCTCCAAAAAATTTGCTGAAATGTCCGAAAAGATTTACAAGGCCGCACAGGCCGAGCAGCCGGCGCAGGAGCCTACAGGCGGCGCGCAGGGCGGCGGCCAGAACGCAGACTTTGTTGACGCCGATTTTAAGGACGCCGAATAAAGCTTAAAAGCGCATACAGGAAAAGGCCTTTGACGACGAAACGCGCCAAGGGCCTTGACCCCTGTTTGCGTATCATACTAATCTTTAATTAAAAAGCGCAATAGATTGCGGGCCGGTTTTTGTTTTGTCAGGGCAATGCGCAAAGCGGGCTGACGTCCCGCCGCCGATCAGACGCAAGCCGGGCGTAGATTTGCCGCAAAGATAAGCGTTTTTAATGGGGATTGGTATTTAAGAAGGGAGATGATGCGATTTGGCGGATAAAAGAGATTTTTACGAGGTGCTGGGCGTGTCCAAGGGCGCCTCAGACGATGAAATTAAAAAGGCCTACCGCAAGCTGGCCAAGCAATACCACCCGGACGTAAACCCCGGAGACAAAAAGGCCGAAGCAAATTTTAAAGAGGTCGGCGAGGCTTACGAAGTGCTTTCAGACCCACAGAAACGCGCCCGTTATGACCAGTTTGGTCACGCGGGGGTGGATCCAAGCTATGGTGCGGGAGCCGGTGGCTTTGGCGGCGGTTTTGAGGACATAGATTTAGGCGACCTGTTCGGCAGCTTTTTCGGCGGCTTCGGCGGCTCGACCCGTACCCGCAACCCCAACGGGCCGATTCGCGGGCGGGATATCGGGCTGACGCTCTCGTTGTCGTTTGAAGAGGCGGCGCTCGGCTGCAACAAGGATATCTCGGTGCCGCATCTCGAAACCTGCGAGGCCTGCGCGGGTTCGGGCGCAAAGAAGGGCACAAGCCCCGAGGTTTGCGCCACCTGCGGCGGCTCCGGCAGCATACGCGCCACCGAACGCACCATGCTGGGCACCATGCAGGTGCAAAAGACCTGCCCGCACTGCGGCGGCAAGGGCAAGGTCATCAAGGAGCCCTGCGCCGACTGCTCCGGTCAGGGCCGGGTACGGAAGCAGCGCAAGCTGACCGTCACGGTACCGGCGGGCTTCAACCACGGCCAGACCTTCACGCTGCGCGGCCAGGGCGATTCGGGCTTAAACGGCGGCCCGGCGGGCGATGCGAACATCACCGTCTCGGTTCGGCCCGACCCCGTATTTGAGCGCGACGGTTACGACATCTGGTGCGAGATTCCCATTACCTTTATGCAGGCGGCGCTCGGTGACGAGATTACTGTCCCGACGCTTGAGGGCAAGGTCAAATACACGGTGCCCGAGGGCACGCAGCCCCAGACGGTCTTCAGGCTTAAGAGCAGGGGTGTGCCGTTCATTAACGGGCGCGGCAAGGGCGACCAGTTTGTCCGCGTGACGGTAGAAGTGCCAAAGTCGCTTAATAATAAGCAGAAGCAGGCGCTGCGCGATTTTGAAGGTACGCTTTCAGATCGCAATTATGAAAAGCGTAAGAGCTTTTTTGATCGTATTAAAGAGTCGATGCGCGGTGAAAATTCGTAATATGCCAATAGAAGCGCGCTGCAAAATCTTAGGGTTCTGCGGTGCGCTTTGCTTGTTTTAAACCACGCCGGCTGGGCGATGGCTTACAGCCCAACAACCTCAGGAGCATTTTGCGCAGAAGATTTGACGGACTATTGCGGCGTTTGTCCAAACGCTAAGACCTTTCGGTATTTTTTAATGTTTTTTTACGTTTTATCCATTTCTTACCCCACAATAGCCCTGTTCAAATTGCGTAAATTGTCGTATAATAGGAAAGCTAAAGGCAAATGGATTTTGAAACGGAGAGATTATAAAATGATCAAAAAAGGCGTTGCGCTGTTGCTTGCGATGGTTTTGTTGGCGTCCTGTCAATCCGCGCCGTCACCATCCGGCTCTTCGGCGCCCTCTTCCTCGCAGAGCAGTTCTACAGGCACAACCGGCGGTCATATTGAAAACGGCCGTTTCGTTTTTAAGCAATTGGACGATCCGCTGTTCACGATGGATTATGAGCCGCGTACCGGCTCGGTGACAAAGCAGCACTTTGGCTTAAACTTCCCCGACGGCACCGATACCAATTGGCTCGGTGACAGCGGCTTTGACTCGCTCTTTGACCTGCACGAGGCCAAGACCGATAAGGTCTATGGCTCGGTCGTTATCACGACCGCAACGGCCGATCTGGCGGCCCAGTACAATACGACCGACCCTGCAGAGCAGCTCAACCAGATGCAGGCGAGCTTTTTTACCACCGACGTCTACTATGAGGGGCTCAAA